>NZ_JBHTLK010000145.1:0-17671 GCF_042678885.1 Saccharothrix hoggarensis | reverse complement strand
CGATCCGCGCCGCCCGATCCGCGTCGGCCGGGCGACGCGGGTCAGCGTTCGGCCAGGCGGTCCAGCGCGCCTCCCACGCGGTCCGCCAGGAGGCCCACCGCGCCGACGGCCCGGCTCATCGGGTCGTCGTCCGAGCCGCCCAACGCCTGCGCCCGGACGTACCCGGCCTTCACCTCGGCCCAGCGCGCCGCCTGCTCCGGCGTGAGCGTGCCCCGCAGTTCGGCCAGCTTCAGCAGGTTCGCCTCCGCGCCCGACGTCAACGTCTGCGCCTCGCCGACGTAGTGGTCGTCGATCACGGCGGCCAGCTCGGCGTCGTTCATCACCGGCACGACCTTCTCCGCCAGCTTGTTCATGTTCCGGTAGGAGCCCTGCAACCGGAACGGCGGCTCGACGCGCGAGGCGTCGGACTGGGCGGCCGAGGCGATGTACGCCTGGTTGTTCGCCAGCACGACCTCCTGCACCCGCAACAGCTTCCGCAGCACGGACAGCACCTGCTCCAGCTCCACCGACGTGTACGGGTGCGCGAGCCGGTCCGCCCGCACCTCCTCGCCGCGCGCCATGCGCACGAGCAGCTCGACGTCACCGCGGTCCCGCGTGGACAGCGGCGCGAGCACCGGGTTCGAGGTGAGCGCGTTCTCGACGTAGCTCAGCGCGAACAGGTCCTCGCGCCCGGACAGGACGTCACCGAGGTTCCACACGTCGGCGCGGTTGGCGAGCATGTCGGGGATGCGGAACCGCTGCCCCGACTCGGTGTACGGGTTGCCGGCCATGCACACCGCGAACCGCTTGCCCCGCAGGTCGTACGTGCGGGTGCGGCCGTCCCACACGCCCTCCATCCGCCGCTGCGCGTCGCACAGGGAGATGAACTTCTGCAGCAGCTCCGGCGACGTGTGCTGGATGTCGTCCAGGTACAGCAGGACGTTGTTGCCCGCCTCCAGCGCGAACGAGATCTTCTCGACCTCCTGGCGGGCGGTGGCGTTCGGCGCGTCCGCCGGGTCGACCGACGTCACGTCGTGGCCCAGCGACGGGCCGTTGACCTTGACGAACACCAGGCCGAGGCGGTGGGCGACGTACTCCATCAACGTGGTCTTGCCGTAGCCGGGCGGTGAGATGAGCAGCAGCAGGCCCATCTGGTCGGTGCGCTTGTCGTCGCCCGCCGCGCCGAGCTGCTTGGCCAGGTTGTCGCCGATCAGCGGCAGGTACACCTCGTCCAGCAGCCGGTTGCGGACGAACGCGCTCATCACCTTGGGCCGGAACTCGTCCAGCCGCAGCCGGGTTCGCTCCCGGGCCACGACCTCGTTGCGCCGGCGCTGGTACGCCCGGTAGGCGGGCACGCGCAGCTCCCGGAACGCGCGGGTGCGGGTGAGCAGCTCGTCCAGCCGGAGCTCCAGCTTCCGGTCGGTGATCCGGGGGTGCGTGCCGAGCAGACCGTCCACAGTGGCCAACAACTGCGCCGACGAGTCGTGCCGGGGCAGGTCGCGGCACAGTTCGAGGGCCACCGCCTCGGGCAGGTCCGGTTCGGCGCGGCCCGCCAGGAACGCCTCGTACCAGCCCTCCACGAGCCGCCGCCGCACCGCGAGGTCGTCGAAGGCCCGCAAGTCCTCGTCGAACTCCTTGCGCCCGCCCAACGCCCGGTGGAACTCGTCCACCAGAGCCCGCGCCCCGGCGCTCGTCGCGAACCCGGACGGCGCGCTGCACAACTCCTCGAACAGGTACTCGCCCGCCAACGGGTCGCCGGCCCGCTCGGACAGCTCCGCGCACAGCTCGTCGATCGCCGCGGTGTGGCCGAACACCGTGCGCGCCCGTCCCAGCGACGTCGCGCGCCGCTCGAACAGCTCCCGCTCCCGCTCGTCGGCCGACGCCCAGTACAGCTGGGCCGCGGCACGGGCGGCCGGCGGGTACCGCAGCACGCCCGCGCCCGCGTGCAGGCGCAGCAGCACGTCGAGGACGCGTGCCGCGTCGTGGTCGTGCACGCCCCGCTCGTACCCCTCGTCCAGCCGCGACTCGGCGACCTGGCGCACCAGGTCCGGCAACCGGTCCTCGGTGACGGCGGCGTGCAGCGCGTCGAGCGGGTGCGTGGCCAGGATCGACGCGGCCAGGTGCTCGGCCCGGTACACCTCCGCCGTCTCCGAGACCAGCGGCTGCTCCCAGAACGGCCGGGTGTCCGCGAACTCCGGGTCGCGCACCGGCGCGCGAAAGTCCGTGCCGGTGATGGCGAACGCCAGGTCGCCGTCCTTCGGCACCAGGGTCAGGTCGACCGGCTGGGTGTTCACCGCGAACCGGTGCCGGCCCAGCCGGATCGTCTCGCCGTCGAACAGGTCCAGCCGGTCGCGCAGCGCGCGTCCCGCCTCCTGCCGCGCGGCCAGCACGCGGCCGTCCAGCTCCTCCGCGCGCACCTGGTCGCCCAGCGCGCGCAGCTCGTCCGCGACCGACCTGACCCGCGCCACCATCGGGTCGGACGCGAAGTAGGTGTTCACCTCGTCCAACGACGCCAGCGACGCGACCCGCCCGGTCACGCTCGCCAGGATGCGGTCGGCAGAGGTGGCCAGCCGGTCGGCGCGGCGGGCGCTGTCGTCCAGCAGCGCCTGCTTGCGCGACGAGAACGCCTCGTAGACGTCGGTGCGCTTGTCGCCGAGGCGGGTCAGGAAGTCGTCGAACTCCCCGAACCGGGCCTCCAGGTTCTCCAGCTGCAGCAGCAGCCGGCCCAGCTGCTCGTCGCAGCGCCGCGGGGTGTCGGCGGCGGCCAGCGCGCCCGTGACGGCCTGGCCCAGCAACGCGAACTCGGCGGCGAACTCGGCCCGGCCCTCGGTGGCCAGCAGGGCGCGCCTGCGACCGTCCACAGTGGCCCGTGCCCGGTTCAGGCCGCCCAGCACCTCGCCGATGCGCTCCAGGATCGAGGTGCGCACGGTGGCGTCGGCGATGTCCAGCGAGCCGACGACCTCGGTCAGCACTTCGAGCCCGCGCTGCTGCTCGCCCAGCTCCTCCACCACCGGCGCGGCCTCGGCGACCGTGCCGATGGCCTCCGCCTCGGCGACCAGCCCCGCCACCTGCTCGTGGTAGCCGGTGAACGCGTCGTCGCGGCGCAGGTGCTCGACCGCCCGCCGCGCCGTGGCGCCCAGCTCGTCACCGAGGCCCGCGACCAGCTCGTCGATGCGGGCGACGTCGACGTACCGCAGCTCCTTCAACGTCACCAGGTGGCCCTGCGCCCGCCGCAGGTCGGCCAGCTGCCGCACCCACGCGTCGGCCGTCGTCGGCACGTCGCCGCGCACCCGCCGGACCAGGGACGCGACCTCCCCGTCCGCGTCGGCCAACGCCGTCGCGGCCTGGTCGGTCAACGCCTGCACGGTCTCGAACTCGTCCAGCACCTGCTCGGCGGTGGCCCGCACCTGCGTCAACGGGGTGCGCAGGTCCTCCAGCTCCGCCTCGCCCAGCCAGTGGTAGGCGTCGAACACCCTGGTGCAGGAGGCGATCAGGTCCTCGAACACGGGCACGGACGGCGCCATCTCGCCCACCATGCGGCTCACCGACAGGCAGTCGGAGATGCCGCGCACCAGGTCCGCGTTGCCGACCCGCTCCAGCGGGCCCGTGCCGACGGGCTGCGCGGCCGCGTACGCGTCCGACAGGTACGGCGTCTGCCACACCTGCATCGGGTGCACGCGGGTCGGCTCGTCACTGGATGCGCGGAACACGACCAGCGTGCCGTCGTCGAACAGCGAGTACCCGTGGCACGACAGGGGGTTCGCCACTTCCTTGCGGATCACGTTGTACGGCAGCAGCAGCGACCGGCCGTCGCGGCGGGCGTGGAAGACGTACAGCACGTCCTCGCCGTTGGTCGAGCGGATGACCCGCTCGAACTCGAGCTCGTCCACCACCGTGTCGAACGTCTTGTTCACGCCCGTGGCCAGGTAGTAGCCGCCGGGGAAGATCAGGCCCTGGTCCTCGGGCAGCCGTTGGCACGCCTGGCCGATGCCGTCCAGCCGCACCACGGACCGGGTGCGGGTGTTGAACACCAGGTGGCGCCACGCGGTCTCGTTGTACGGGCGCACGCGGAGCAGGATCAGCGACCCCACCCGCGCGTAGTGCACCTCGCCGTCGGCGAGCGACTGCAGCGGCTCGTCCACCGGCTCGCGGTAGACGCCCTCGCCGGTCTCGGTGTTGTTCTCCACCTTGATCGTGAGGTCGCCGTTGATGGTCTCGACGAAGACCTCGTCCTCGATGGAGATGTGCGGGTGGCGGCCGAGCACGTGGTGCTCGCGCCCGGTCGCGACCCACTCGAAGTCGTGCGACGGCGGGAACACGTGGTCCCGTTCGCCCCGGTTGTCGAGGTACTCCACGGTGCCGTCCACGCCGACCTGCCAGCGCAGCACCCGGATGTCCTCGATCCGCGCGCCCGTCTGGAACACGGCCAGCAGCCTGCCCTCGACCCGGCGCAGCTGGATCAGCCGGGTGTCCCGGTAGTACCGGTACAGCTCGGCGAAGTCGCGCTCGAACCGCGGGTCGCGCAGCAGGCCGGGCAGCTCGTCGTCCCCGGCGTCCTCGAACCGGAACGCGTCGCCGTCGCGGGTGAAGCGGTGCAGCGAGAACACGTCGTCGACCGTCGTCTCCGGCTTCAGGCCGATGAAGACGTTGTAGCCGAACAGCATCAGCCCGGCCACCTGCGACCCCCGCCCCTCGGCGACGGAGAGGGGAACGCAGTCGCGCGGCACGCAGTTGTGCTCGGTGCGGATGCGCTCGGTGCCCAGCAGCGTCAGCTCGGCGCTGCCGAACACCTCCAACCGGCGCGCGTTGAGCGCCTCCGCCCGGCGGGCGAGCCCGGCGGCCTGCTCGGCCAGCCGGACCCGCAGCACCTCGTAGGTGCCCGCGTCGAGCCCCGTCTCCGCGACAGTGGTCACGACAGCGAGGCGACCGGCCGCTCGGCCACGCCCAGGCGTTGCGCGGCGGCCAGCAGTTCGCGCAGCTTGGCCTCGTCCGGCCCGCCGGAGTTGATCAGCTTGAGCAGCAGCGCGGACACGGTCAGGTTCTTCACGTCACCGGTGCTCAGCGAGCCGAGGAGCCGGCCGACGTCGTCGGTGAAGCTCGCCGACCCGTCCAGCCACGGCCCGGCCAGCGCCTGCGCCACGTCCGAGTGGCCGACGAACCCGTCCACCTGCTTGCCGACCGTGATGGCGCCGACGATCCGGTCGAAGAACATGCTGTCGCCGCCGACGATGTCGATGTCGGCCTTCTCCAGGCCCGCGGCGAGCACCTTCGCCTGCGACTCGGCCACCTGCCGCTGCACGTCGATCCCGGCGAGCCGGATCTCCTTCTCGGCCTCCAGCCGGAGCCGGTACTCCTCGTGCTCGCGGGTGGCGCCGTCCAGCGCCGCCATCGCGCCCGCCTTGTCCGCCAGGCCCTCGGCCTCGCCCTTCAGCTTCTCGCGGATCGCCAGGGCCTCCACCAGCGCCTTCTCGCGGTCCACCACGGCCTCCGCGCGGCCGACCTTCTCGATCGCCTCCGCGTCACGCTCGCGCACCTGCACGTCGGCCAGGCCGCTCGCCGCCGCGTCCGCCTGCTTGCCCTCGGCGAGGCGGATCATGGCGCGGGTGTCCAGCTCGGCGGCCTGCTGCCGGGCCTCGGCGAGGAGCAGTTCCTCGCGGGCCTTGAACTTCGCGGCCTGCTCGGCGGCCTCGGCGGCCTTGATGTCCTTCACCAGGCCTTGCTGGGCCTGCGCCTCGGCGTGGATGACCAACGTCTGGCGCTCGCGCTCGGCCTCCTCGACCGCGCGCAGCCGCTTGATGATCTCCTCCTGCTCGGCCACGGTCTTCTCGACCGCGATCCGCTCGCGCACCACCTCGGCGATGGCCCGCTTCTCGCCCTCGACCTCCTTGTCCGCGGAGATGCGGGACAGCTCGGTCTCCCGTTCCCGGCCGATGACCTCCAGCAGCCGGTCCTTCTCGATGCGCTCGGTCTCGATCGCGATGACCCGCTCGCGGTTCTTCTCCGCGACGGCGATCTCGCGCGCCTTGTTCTCGGTCTGGATGCCCAGCTGCTCCTCGGTGCGGATGTGGGCGGTGTTGGCCTTCAGCCGCTCCTCCGCCTGCACCTTGGCGATCTCCGCCTCCTCGCGGGCGCGCATCGTCTCGACCTCGCGCTTCTGCTTGATCTCCGCGTCGGCCTGGCGGCGCTCCAGCTCCAGGATCGCCTCGCGCGCCTCGACGTTCTGGCGCGTGATCTCCTTCTCCTCGTGCCGCGTGAACTCGTTCGTGCGGACGTGCTCGATCGCGGTCAGCTCGGTGATCTTGCGGATGCCCTGGGCGTCCAGGATGTTCGACGGGTTGAGCTGCGCCATCGGCGTCTGCTCCAGGTAGTCGATCGCCGCGTCCTCCAGGCTGTAGCCGTTGAGGTCGGTGCCGATGACCTGGATGATCCGGTCGCGGAACTCGTCGCGCTTGGTGTAGAGGTCGATGAAGTCGAGCTGCTTGCCGACCGTCTTCAACGCCTCGGAGAACTTGGCGTTGAACAGCTCCTGCAGCGTCTGCTCGTCGCTCGCGCGGGCGGTGCCGATGGCCTGGGCGACCTTGATGACGTCCTCGACGGTCTTGTTGACGCGCACGAAGAACGTGATGCGGATGTCGGCCCGGATGTTGTCCTGGCAGATCAGGCCCTCTTGCCCGGCGCGGCGGATCTCGATGGTCTTCACCGAGATGTCCATGATCTCCGCGCGGTGCAGCACGGGAAGGACGACGGCGCCGGTGAACGTCACGTCCACCTTGCGCACCTTGGAGATGATCAGGGCCTTGCCCTGGTCGATCTTCCGGAACAGGCGGCTGATCAGGATCAGCAGGCCGATGACGACGACCAGGACGACGGCGACGAGAATGCCGAACCCGGTGGTGATCACATCCATCAGTGGTCCCCCAGTGTGTGGGTGGGTCCGGCCCAGATGGGCGCGACCCAGAAGAACTCGCCGTCGGCGTCGTAGTCGAAGATCAGGGCTTCGCTGCCCGCGCGGAGCGGGTCCTGCCCGGCCTGCCGCACCTGGACGAGGGCCGACGACCCGTCCGCGGCGGTGACCTCGGCCTGGCCGAAGGTCTGCGTCACCCGGCCGGTGCGGATGACGCACGGGCGGCCGACGAAGTCGAGGCGTGACGCGGGCGGGTCGCTCGGGAACAGCCGCTTCAGCGGCGCCATCACCAGCCGGGTCAGCACCAGGCCCACCACCAGCGAACCTGCCAGCACACCCGCGCCCAGGAGCGTCGACGGCGTGAGCAGCACGGCGCCCACCAGGCACGCGAACCAGGAGAGGACGACCAGGAGGGAAAGTCCGACCGTCGCGGGCACCCCGCCGATGTCGAGCTCGACCCAGTCCGCGTCCGCCGCGCCGAACGCGACGAGCAGCCAGTAGGCGACGACGACCACCAGCAGGATGCTCAGCACGACAACCGGGAATCCCAGCGCCGCGGCGAAGAACTCCCCCATGTGCCCCCCTTTCGCGGGACCTTATCCCGGTGCGGGGCGCCACTTGGGCGGAATCACGCAGCGCGGTCGAACCACCTCGATCAGTGCCCGCCCGGACGTGCGGCCGCGGCTCGGGACCGCGTCGCTGGATATTGGGGTCGCGGGGTCGCGGGGTCGAGGCGTCGCGAGTCCTCGGCGTCAGTCCGCCAGGATGCCGCGCAGGACCGTGCGAACGGCGGCGGTGGGGTCGAAGTGCGCGTCGGGGTTGGCGAGGTGGTTCGCCAGCAGGCCGTCGATCACGGCGAGCAGCAGGGCGAGGGCGGCGGGCGGGTCGGGCGCGCCGAGGTGCGCGACCAGCGGCAGCGCCCAGCCGGCGATCTCGCGCTGCGCCCGGTCGACGTCACCGCGCAGTTCCGGCCGCTGCGCCGCCTCCACGAACAGCGCGTGCCGGGCGAGGGTCATGACGCGGTCCTCGGCCAGGCGCCGGACCAGCTCGCCGACCGCCGCGGCGAAGGCGTCAGGCGTGCCGACGTCGCCCGCCAACCGTCCCCAGAGGACGGTCTCGCGTTCGAGCAGGCGGCCGAGGACGGCGGTGACCAGGGCGTCGCGGGTGCGGAAGTGGTTGGACGTCGAGCCCTGCGGCAGCCCGGCCGCGGCGTCGACGGCGCGGTGCGTCAGCTGGCGCGGGCCGCCGGTGCCGAGCACGTGGATCGCGGCGTCGAGCACCTGCCGTTGCCTGGTCATCGCCGTCACACTACACCCGTAGTAAGTCTCACTACAGCTGTAGTACGGTGGCCGGCATGGGCAGACGACGCGCGGTGGTGATCGGCGGAGGGGTCGGCGGCCTGGCGGCGGCCGTCGGCTTGCGGCGGCGGGGCTGGGACGTGGTCGTCCACGAGCGTTCGGCGGCCTTGCCGGACGTCGGCACGGGGCTCGGGATCTGGCCGGACGCACTCCGCGCCCTCGACCGCCTCGGGCTGGGCGACGCCGCACGTCGGGTCGGCCGGCGACAGCCCGACGGCACGCTGCGCAAGCCGGACGGCACCGTGATCGGCGCCCTCGACGCCGGCTCGGTGCACCTGCTCACCCGGCCCGCGTTGCTCGGCGTGCTCGCCGGGGCGTTGCCGGACGGCGTGATCCGGTTCGGCGCGACCGCCGACCTGGCCGGGTGCGCGGACGGCTGCGACGTCGTCGTGGGCGCCGACGGCATCCACAGCGGGGTCCGCGGGGCGCTGTTCGACGCGGAGGTGCGCCGTTCCGGCGCGGTCGGGTGGCGCGGCACCGTGGACGTCCCCGTCGCCGCCGGCGGTGAGACGTGGGGCAGGGGCGTGAAGTTCGGCCTCACGCCCCAGGCCGACGGCCGCACCAACTGGTACGCCATGACCGGTCCCGACGACGACCTCGACGTGTTCGCCGACTGGCACGACCCCATCCCGCGCGTGCTCGCCGCGGCGGGCGACGTGCTGCGGCACGACCTGCTCCACCTCGCGCCGCTGCCGAGCTACGTGCAGGGCCGGGTCGCGCTGCTGGGCGACGCCGCCCACGCCATGACGCCCGACCTCGGACAGGGCGCGTGCCAGGCGATCATCGACGGCGTGGTGCTCGCCGAGTGCTTGGCGGGCGACGTCGACGCGGGCCTGCGCGCGTACGACGCCCAGCGCCGCCGGGCGACGCGACTCCTGGCCAGGCGGTCACTCCAGCTCAACCGGCTGGCGCGGGTGCGCCGGGGCACCGCCGTCCGCGACGCCGTCCTGCGCGTGGCCCTCGCCCTGCGACCCCGGTCGCCGTCGTGGAGCGCCGACCTGGAACGCGACGAACTGGCCGGTTGAGGTCCGTCCGCTACGACTGGGGCAGCTTCACGGACTTCCGGGTGCGCGGCGCGGACGGCGGCGGGACCACCGGCCCGATGTCACCGTCGGGCGCCTCGTCCAGGTCGACGATCACCGGCGCGTGGTCGCTCGGCCCGGTGCCCTTGCGCGCGTGCCGGTCCACCCAGGCGGCCCGCACCCGCGCCGCCACCGGGTCGGACGCCAGCACCAGGTCGATGCGCATGCCGAGGTCCTGGTGGAACATGCCGGCGCGGTAGTCCCAGTAGGTGAAGACGCGTTCGGTGGGCCACCGGTCGCGCACGACGTCCCGCAACCCGGTCGCCTGGAGGGCCGCCAACGCGTCCCGCTCCGGCCCCGTCACGTGCGTGTGGCCGACGTAGGCCGCGGGGTCGAACACGTCGGCGTCGGCGGGCGCGATGTTGACGTCGCCGCACACCACCACGCCCTCCGGCCCGGCCGCCACCACGTCCCGCAACGCCGCCAACCACGCCAGCTTGTAGTGGTAGTGGTCGGAGTCCGGCGCCCGCCCGTTCGGCACGTAGACCGAGTGCACCCGCACCCCGCCGCACGTGGCCGCCACCGCCCGCGCCTCGGGCTCCGGGAACCCCGGCCCGTCCGCCAGCCCGGTGACCACGTCGTCCAGCCCGACCCGGGACAGGATGGCCACCCCGTTCCACCGGGCCTCGCCGTGCACCGCCACCTCGTAGCCGCGGCCGGCGAGCTCGTCGCCGAGGAGCGCGGTGAACGCCTCGTCGGCGAGCTTGGTCTCCTGGAGGCACACCACGTCGGGCTGCCGCTGGTCCAGCCACGGCAGGAACCGGGGCACGCGCTGCTTGACCGAGTTCACGTTCCAAGTAGCCACCCGCACCCGCCCCACGGTAGCCCGCCCGTCCGCCCCGCGCGCCCGTCCACCGCCCCACCCCACCGCCCCGTTCGCACGTGACAGCGCCCACACCGCCGACCCGACGACCCGTGCCGGCGGTGGGTCGAGTCGTCGGTAAGCTGTCGTCACGGGCTGCTAGCTCAATTGGCAGAGCAGGAGACTTTTAATCTTCGGGTTCAGGGTTCGAGTCCCTGGCGGCCCACCAAAAGCGCTGGTCAAAGCGGTAGCGGGGAATTGGGCAGGAGCCCGAATCCCCCACTTACGCCCGAATTATTCGCCGTCGGTGCTGATCACAGCGGTGAGCGCATCCGCTCCGGCACGCCCCGGCGACCGCCACCCCATGTATACGTCCGGGTTGGCGTCAAGCGCCCCGTGTTGCACCGCCGCTGAGTTCTTCCATGCGGGCAAGCTGCAACTCGGCCACGGTGCGCGTGTCCCGCCAGTCGTCATCAGTCCACTTGTCTTCGCCGGCCACCGTGCCCCCTGGTTACTACTCGGCCCTCGCGGACCGCTGGTGAGTCCCGCAGCATCGGCCAGGTCTTCCGCGCCTACCGCCAGGCCCAGAGTCCCACGGTGCCGTAAGCCACCCTGGCAACCTGGCTCCACCTCACCCAAGGTCGCGTCAGCGAGCCGGTGAGGGCGAGGTTGTGGAGGCGAGCGATGCCAGAGGCGGTGTCGCGCAGGGTGTGGGCGGCGCGCCGGTAGTCGCGCAGGATGGTCCAGTTCTTATGCGGGCCAAGGCGTGTTCGGCCCGGGCCCGGGTCGACCGGTGGACGGTGTTGAGGTCTTCCTGCCAGTCGGCCAACACGGTGCCGTCGCGGGGTTTGCGGTAGGGCATGATCACTTCGGGGTTGCCCTGGTAGCCGCCGTCGGCCATGACGGGCCGACCGTCGAGTACGTCGGCGATGCCGGAGTCGAGGTAGACGGTGCAGTCGTTGCGGTTGCCCGGTTTCGGATCGCCGGTGGCGATCACCAGGCGGGTGTCCGCGTCGATGGCCGCCTGCAGAGGCCACTCGACCGAGGCTGGCTACCAGGTTGTGGCCGTTGACGAGCACTCATGCTTCCAGATCGTCTCCAAGCCTTACCCTGAAAACTACAGCAGATGACCACTGCGGACAGTTGGCGATGCTCGGGCAAGATAGGACATCAAGGCAGGTCAGGGCAGACGTCCGCAGAACACGACAGGTGACGACAGCAGACCCGTTCTAATCTCGAGGTAGCAGATCGGGACGAGTGCCGAGTGGTAGACCGGCTTGGTGGTCGAGGCGCTCGACTGCCGCGCCCGGACAGCTCCACGCCTTAGCAGCATCGACCAGCTCGCGGGCTGGCCTACGACATAGGGCGTAGGCGCGCACGGTGCGGCTGACCGTAATCCTGACCGCAACGACCACTATCGGCGGCACCGGCCAGCACCTCACTGGACGAAGGTCGACCTCGGTCCGCAGAGGCACTTCCAAGCGTGAGGGTTGGTGGCGGCGTGAAGGTCATTGCTGTGGACGCCTTGAACCAGCTGCACCTGCACGTGTCAGAGTCGGGAGTGGTTCAAGGGGTGATACTGCCTGCGGTAGCGTCTTCACCCGCGATGGCGCGACGAATGAGGTCGGCAAGACGTCCGTGGCTCGCCCGAAATTTTAGATAAGCTTTACCGGCCGGAGTATCGGCGACGTGAGGAGATCCCGAAGGTTCACCATCCTTTGTGTGCCCTGCGGTCAGCAATGCAGTAAAAGCGCGATCATCGTCAGTTGCAGCGAAGAGTGCATCGCGTACGCCCTTCGGAGCATACGCGTTAACCTTATCGGTTACCGTACTATCCAGTGCAGGTCTTGCTTCAGCCTGCAAATCCTGCCCGCTGTCCCAAAGCTTGATTAGTTTAGTGTGGTAATGGTCGATAGTGCGAAATTGACCCAGTACTCCTACATAGGTGTCAGCACGCCGCTCGCGTAGCCAGTCGGATCGATCGCGGAGCCACTGGTCACGCGCCAGCTTATGTTGTCGCTTCGACACCAGCCATTGTGCAAAGACTGCTGCGCCGCCGCCCACCAGTGCACCTATAACGCCAGCGCCGCCGGACACAAGTACGCGTGCCAGTTCTGGGTCCACCTTCAACACCTCCGACAGACGTAGCTAGTCTTCCGTGTCACAGGTTGCAGCCGAACCATCCTGCTCGCGACCGGGCGGTGAGCCGGTTAGGGACCTAGATGACCTAGACTTTTGTGATCGAACGCCCTTAGATGCAGATCAAAGGTCTCGAACAGCACCGCTCGACCCACCACACTCTTGGTCAGACGTCACTCGAACCGGTGACAAGTGCAGTTGGGGCCACACGCTACGCGCGAAAGCGAATAACCCGCAGGTGAACGATCATTAACCTGCCCATCCGAGGCCGCCCGACCGGCGAAGGTAGTTATCCCGATGTCCTCGCGGTCAAGTGTCTGACGCGGTGATGCCGCCAGCACCTACAAAGGCCTCACAGCAGCCACGAGCTGTCAGTGACCGAGCATCGCGGGCGCTAGTTGGCGCGATGGGCAGCTCCGACAGCGAGATCGCCCCCCGATTACTCCTGATTAATGACGGCAGAGGACCGCGTCGTTCGATCCAAAGTGGTGGTTTAAATTTGGAAATCTTGCAGTTAGCGATGGATATCTGAAGGCATCGGCAGACAAACAGCAGGGAAGATCCACAGCTTTCGGGTTCAGGGTTCGAGTCCCTTGCGGCCCACAAACCCCCAGGTCAACCGCCTGGAGGTGTCGCCTCCCAGAGCCGCCGCCACGTTTTGCCGCACAAATCGGGTGGCCACTCGATAACCCGGCGGGTCGGTTCATTCCTATTCGGACTCCGCGTCGGCGTGAACCCGTGGGTCGCAAGACCGGCGGGCACGTCGCCCGCGGCCTGCGATCTTCAAGCGTTCGGGCCAGGGGACGTGGGTGGTGGCGGGGTGGTCCGCCACTGGAACGGGTGACGGGGCTGGAACGGGGGCGGCCGGCCCGATAGGCAGGTGTCATGCACCTCGCCGTGGCCCTCGCCCTCGCCGCCTCCTTCACCCCCGCCGTCACCGGGACCTTGATCAGTTACGACCCGCGCGTGCCGGTCGGCGCCCGCGCCTCGGTCGTCTCCTCCTCCGTCGACGGCGGCACGGTGGTGCTGATGCGCGCCACCGGGCTGCTGCCCGACCGCGACTACGGCGCGCACGCCCACGTGAACCCGTGCGGCGCGGCGCCGGCTGACGCCGGACCGCACTACCAGCACGTCCAGGGCGGGGCGACCGACCCGGCGTTCGCCAACCCGCGCAACGAGATCTGGCTCGACTTCACCACCGACGGGCGAGGGCAGGGCTTCGCCTACGCCCGCCTCGACTGGGAGTTCGGCGAACGGCGGCCGGCGTCGATCGTGCTGCACGAGGAGCACACGCACACCGAGCCGGGGCACGCGGGCACGGCCGGCGCACGCCTGGGCTGCCTCACCGTGCCGTTCTGACGTCGCCCGCCCTCCACCACCCGGCACCGGGGCCGTCCGCAGGGATTCGCGACTCGAAGACCATGCGGATGATCACCTTCGGAGAGGACCGCGCCGACCACATCGACACGTACTTCGACCCGTTGTCAACACGTTGACAACGGGTCGAAGTACCGCCGCGCCCCTACGGATGCGGACCGATCGTGACGATGGTCAACTGGCCGTCATCCGGACCGTAGATCCACCAGATGCGCCACGCGGATGGCGTCTTGTTCTCCACGTACGACTCCCACAACGTGACACCACCCGGCCCCAGCACCGACTGGTAGTCGTGCGAGTGCAGACCGGGGTGACGCGGCCCGGCCTGTTCCAGCAGCCGAAGCGCCTTGCGCACTTTCTTGAGCTTCGGCGCGTACTGCTGCTTCGACCGAAGACCTTCGACGACCTTCTCCGCCTCGCGGGTGTACAGCAGTACGAACGGTGGAGCACTCACGCGTCTTCGGATTCCTCGTCGTCGGCGGTGATCCAGTCCAGGCGCCGCACGTTGCCCTCGGCCGCGTCCGCCAGACCACGGAACAACGAAGCCCGCAGGTCGTCGTTCTCCCAGACCATCAGTTCGCGCCTCGGGATGCTCGCCAACGGGGTCAGCAAGATCGCACCGTCGGCGTTGACGGACACCGCGTAGCGGTCGTTCTTGTGCGCACCGGCCTTGCCGACAGCCACTCGCGCACGTTCGTCGGCGGTCACTTCGGCAACGGGCCGAAAGTCGTCGAGTACCGACATGCGCCCTCCTTGCATCGTGCCTGGTCTCCCGTGAGAGTACGCGGCGTGGGACATGTGGGCAATACCCACTTGCCCCGCACAGCGGTACGGCGACGTGGCGACCGCCACTACCGCGGCTGGGTGACAATGGAGGGCGATGTCCACCGCGCTGCACGCCACCAAGCCCCTGAAGATCGGCCGCCACCTGGTCGATCCCGCCGTCGTGCTCGCACCCATGGCGGGCATCACGAACGTCGCCTTCCGACAGCTCTGCCGCGAGTTCGGCAGCCCCACGTCGCTCTACGTCTGCGAGATGATCACCGCCCGGGCGATCGTCGAGCGCGACTCGAAGACCATGCAGATGATCACCTTCGGCGAGGACGAGCGGCCGAGGTCGATGCAGCTCTACGGCGTGGACCCGAAGTCCATGGCCGAGGCGACGAGGATCATCGTCGGCGAGGACCGCGCCGACCACATCGACATGAACTTCGGCTGCCCCGTGCCCAAGGTGACCCGCAAGGGCGGCGGGGCCGCGCTGCCGTACAAGCGGCAGCTGTTCCGGCAGATCGTGCGGGCCGCGGTGCGTGCCGCCGAGCCCGCCGGGGTGCCGGTGACGGTCAAGTTCCGCATCGGCATCGACGACGACCACCTCACCTACCTCGACGCCGGGCGCATTGCCGAGGACGAGGGGGCGCAAGCGGTTGCGCTGCACGCGCGCACGGCCGCCCAGCGCTACTCCGGCCAGGCCGACTGGTCCGCCATCGCCCGCCTGAAAGAGGCCGTGACCAGCGTCCCGGTGCTCGGCAACGGTGACATCTTCAGCGCCCGCGACGCGCTCGACATGGTCGCGAAGACCGGCTGCGACGGCGTCGTCGTCGGGCGCGGCTGCCTGGGCCGGCCGTGGCTGTTCGGCGAGCTGCAGGCGGCGTTCCGCGGCGAGCCGATCCCGGAGGGCCCGCGCCTGGGCCAGGTGGCGTCCATCCTGCGCCGCCACGGCGCGCTGCTCGCGGACTTCCTCGGCGAGGACAAGGGCCTGCGCGACCTGCGCAAGCACATGGCCTGGTACCTGAAGGGCTTCCCGGTCGGCGCGGAGCTGCGGCGCAGCCTCGCCATGGTGTCGACGCTCGCCGAGCTGGACGACCTCGTCGGCAGGCTCGACCCGACGCTGGAGTTCCCCGACAACGCCGACGAGCCGCGCGGCCGCCAGGGCTCGCCCGGCAAGGTCGTGCTGCCCGAAGGCTGGCTGGACGACCCCGAGGACGCGACGGTGCCCGTCGGCGCCGACGAGCTGCACTCGGGTGGCTGACGTGGTCGTGCGCGGCCTGACCGCGGCGGCGTGCGCCTTCCTCCTGGCCGCGTGCGGCGGCGCGGTGACCGGCGTGGCACGTCCGCTGCAGGTCACCGACGTGGAGCGGGAGCTGGTGTCGGGCTACTTCGCCGACCTCAACGAGGCGGGCGGGCAGGGCACGTCCGAGCAGCGCGAACTGCTCACCGACACCCAGCACCCGGACTTCCGCGACGGGGACTGCGAGCTGCCCAGCGGCACCATCGAGGTGCACCCGACGATGTCCACGCTGCGCCTCGACCCGACGTGGACGCCGCCCGGCGAGGACGAGCACCCGCGTGGCGTCGTGCTGGTCGTCGCGGTGACGTTGACGGTGGTGCAGGAGGGCACGGCGGTCGGCCAGCAAATCGGCTCGCAGCACGTCGTGCTCCTCAACGGCAAGGCGTACGGCTTCGCCCCCTGTGTCAACTGACCCTCCTCCGTCAGGCGTGGTGGAGCGCGGTCGACCACGCTCAGCACACGCTGAGGCATGTTGATCACTAAACGTCACTAGTTCGGAGCAGTGCACGGTCAACCAGTAGAGGGAAATCCCTCTGTGACGCGTCCTGCCGGCTCAAGCGTCGCCTCGTATCAGACGACACCTTGGCAAGGAGGGAGGTGAGCGCGATGACCGCACTGCGACCCGAGGTCGCCGAGTTCGACCGCGACGGCCGGCCCGGCGACGGCCAACCCGGAGGGGTGATGCCCACGTCCGAGCACGAGGGCGCCGGCCTGGTGCAGCTGCACGAGTCGATCGCGACGCTGCTCGCCTCCCGCGGCCAGTGGCGGCAGGCGTACCAGCACCTGCGGTCCGCGTTCGACCTGGTGTACGCCGACCAGGACGACCCGCCGCAGGTGCCCGAGCAGCTGCGGCGCGAGGTCGACCGGCTGCGCCGCGAGCACGCCGAGGCCCGCGAGCAGAGCCTCCGGGACAGCCTGACCCACAGCTACAACCGCCGGTACCTCGACCAACGGCTGGTCGGCATGGTCGCCGAGCGGGGCGGCACGGCGCCGGGGCTGGCCATCGCGCTGATCGACCTGGACTGGTTCAAGCAGGTCAACGACACGTTCGGGCACCTGCTCGGCGATCGCGTGCTGCAACGCGTGGTCGAGCTGCTGCAGGAGGAGCTGCCGGAGGGCGCGTTCTGCGCCCGGTACGGCGGCGAGGAGTTCGTCCTCGTGCTCCCCGGCCTCGACGCGGGGCCCGCCGTGGAGATCGCCGAGTCGGCCCGGTTGCGTGTCGAGCGTCACGCCTGGGCTTCCCTCGCGCCGGGTTTGCGAGTGACCGTCAGCATTGGATTGGCCTATGAGCCGCCGGCCGCCGAGTCGCCGGCCCGTCCGCCGGTCGGACCGGAGCAGCAACTCCTGCGCGCCGACAGCCTCCTGTACACGGCCAAGCAGTCAGGACGGAACGCCGTCGCCTATCGGGAGGGCGGTCGGGTGCGGCTCGCCGGTCCCGCTTCCGGGCGACGTGGAATCGCCGAGTCGCGGGTAGCTGGTTACTGACACCTAAGGGCTGCTCACCCTTTCGGACGTAGGCTGCTGCGCGCAACCGAGTACTGGCGACCCCTGTATCACCGGGAGTGGTCGTCAGGACTGGCGGTCATCCGTAGTATCGCCAAGGCAAGTGACACGCCGTTGGTGCAACCAATGTGTCCTTGCTGTCGTCAACTCGTGATGACGACCCACCAGTGACCGAAGCTGAAGGGAGACCGGGTGCCCGACGAGCCCCGCCGTGGCGGCCCCGGACCCGGAGGTGACCAGGCCTCTCAGGACGACCAGCCGACCGGCCGTCGCCGCAGGTCGCTGGACAGCGGCGGGCTGAGCGTGTCCGACTTGTTGGAGCAGCACAGCCGCACCAACATCCCCCGGCCGGTCCCGCCCGGTCCGTCGGACACCGGGAGGCGCGCCGCGCCCGAGCCGGAGCCGCCCCGCAGACCCGCCCCGCCGCAGAACGGCACGCGTGCCGCGGAGAGCACCGGC
>NZ_JBHTLK010000144.1:0-17677 GCF_042678885.1 Saccharothrix hoggarensis | reverse complement strand
CGCCACCAAGGCGACCGTGAGCTGGCGGGTGACCGCGCCGCTGCGCGCCGTGCGCCGCCGAGGCCGCCGCCGGTGACCGCGCCTGATCTGTGCCTGGTGTCCGCCGCCGGCGGGTCGGCGTTCATGGAGGAGCTGTTCGAGGTCGTCGCCGACGCGGTGCGGCGCGCGGGCGGGCGGGCGCGCACGGCCGTCGGGCGGTTCCCCGAACCCGAGGCCGACACGGTGTACGTCGTCGTGCCGCACGAGTACTTCTACGTCACGCCGGTGGCGGACCGGCCGGCGGACGAGCTGCGCCGGCGGACCATCGCGTTCTGCGTGGAGCACCCCGGCACGATGACGTTCGAGCGCACGGCGGGCCTGATCGGCTCGCTGGCGGGCGCGGTCGACATCAACGTCGACTCGACCGAGGAGCTGCGCCGCCGCGGCGTCGCCGTGGAGCACTTCCAGCTGGGCTACACGCCGCTGTGGGACCGCTGGGCCGGCGACCCGGACGCCGAGCGCGGCGTCGACGTCACGTACCTGGGCACGGCGGAGCGCCGCCGGTCCCTGCTGCTGGACTCGTACTCGGCGGACCTCGCCGACCTGCGGGTCCGGTTGCTGACGCCGCCGCACGAGCCGATGGTGGGCGCGCGCGTCGACTTCCTGCCCGGTGAGGCGAAGTTCCGGCACCTGGCCGACTCGCGGGTGCTGATCAACCTGCACCGCGAGCAGTCGAAGGCGCTGGAGTGGGTGCGCGTGCTGGAGGCGCTGACCAACGGCTGCGTGGTGGTGACCGAGCCGTCGACGGACGTCGAGCCGCTGGTGCCGGGCAAGCACCTCGTGGTGGCGCGGCCGCAGTCCCTGGGCGCCGTGGCCGCCGGGGTGGTGGCGCAGCCGTCGCTGGAGCGCGACCTGCGCCTGGCGGGCTACGACTTCGTGCGCCACGAGCTCGACCTGCTCGGATCGGCCAGAACGCTGGTGGAGCTCGCGTCGAACGTCCTCGCCGGACCGCCGCACCCGGCGCCGCTGCCCGCGCTGCCGACGCCGCAGGCCGAGCACCGGGAGACGCCGCTGGCGGTGGACACGCCGTCGTGGGACCCGAGGTTCGCGGGCGAGGAGGCGGCGCGCCGCGAGGTGACCGTGCCCGAGACGACCGCCATGCGGCTGGCCGTGGAGCGCACCACGTACGCCCAGCGCGCGTCCGGCCGGGCCTGGCACGACCACCTGGCCGGCACGTCGTCGCGGTCCGGGGTGGACGTCCTCGTGGTGCACCGGCCGGGCGAGCCGGACCCGGACGCGCTGGTGTTCGACCTGCTCGGCGGCACGGTGCGGCCGGACCGGGTGCTGGTCTGCTTCGACGGCACCCCGCTGCCGACGCGGACCCACGCGGACGTCGTGCTGGAGCACGAGATGCCGCTCGGCCGCGGCGTGGCGCGCAACGGGTTGCTGGCGCGGTCGGAAGCCGACCTGCTGCTGGTGGTGGACGCGGGCATGCGCGCGTCGCGGCGGCTGGTGGAACGCCTGGTCGCGGCCGACGTGGACGTCGCGCACTGCCCGGTCGGCGACCCGCGCGACGGGCTCGTCGGCGCGCTGCCGCCGGAGGAGCGCAGGTTGCGCCGGCTGCCGTACCTGGGCTCCGGCTACCTGGTGCGCCGCGACGTCGTCGACCGCCTGGGCGGGTGGACCGAGGACCCGGCGCTGGAGGGGTTGGAGGACCACGTGTTCTGGCGGCGGATCGTCGCCGAGGACGTGCCGACGGCGTTGGTGCAGCAGGTGCTGCTGCGCAGGCAGCGGCCCGACCCGCCGGTCCGCCCGCTCGACCTGGACCCCGGCCCGGTGTGGGAGCGCGCGCTGTCCCGCTAGCGCGGGTGCTTGGCCAGTTCCGCGGCGATCAGGTCGATCACCGACGGGTTGAGCAGCGGGTTGATCCCGCCGACCAGGTTGCGCTCCGCGACCTCCAGCACGACGACGTCCTGCCGGGCCAGCATCTGCGCGACCTGCAACGGCTCGGAGTTCACCGCGTCGCTGTGCTGGAGGGTGATGTCGCTGAAGCCCGCGACGAGGTACTGCGCCACGTAGAAGCTGAACGAGTCCCCGAGGAGCCCGACCCTGGCGTTCGACATGCCGGGCACCAGGTCCTGGGTGACCTGCTGCGCCGCGGCGGGGTCGCCCTTCACCGGCTTGCTGCGGACCGACTCGCCGTCCGGCTTGATCCGGTACGCGTCGAGTTCGACGGAGTCGGTGCGGCCGAGCAGCTTCGACAGGTCGGCGGGGAGCTGCACCTTGCCGCCGTGCTCGACCTCCCAGTCGTCCGACAGGCCGGGCTGCACGGCGTCGGCGATGGCGCGGGCCATGACGACACCACCCTCGTGCGTCCAGTGCGAGTCGTGCTTGCTGTAGACGGGCCGCCCGGCTTCACGGGCCGCCTCCGCCAACCCCGGTCGGAGGTCCACCGCGCCGGTCAGCGGGCCGACCTGGTTCCAGAACTCGGTCCGCGCCTGCTCGAAGCACGTCTTGCCGAAGTACCGGGCGGGCATGTGCTCCGGCACCACCGTGGACTTGTTCGGCGCGACGACCAGCACGAACTTGCGACCGGACGCCTCGACGCCCTGCCGCAGCCGGACGAGGCGCCCGAACATCTCGGGCAGCGGCAGGTTCGGTTCGCACCCCGCCTCGACGTCGAAGCCGAGGTACAGCCAGTCGTCCTTGCCCTCGATCGCGCGCACGTACGCCGTGGGGTCGGGCCGGTCGGCCGACGGGTCCTTCGGCGGCACCGGGATCGGGCCGCCGACGTCCTGCTGCTTCGACCTCGGCGCCTGGGGCGACTCGCCGAACACGCCGCGGCTGACGCCGTTGGCCACCGCGACCGCCTTGTCGCGCAGCGGCGTGTGGTCGGCCGCCCACGCGTCGAGGCCGGTGAAGAAGCCGAAGCCGGAGGAGATCGACGGGAACTCGGCGAGCTTGCGGTTCTCGAACTCGGCCGGCCGGACGCCGACCCCCAGCAGGACCAGCGGCGTGCAGAAGAAGACGACGGCCGCGGTGAGCGCGGTGCGCTGGCGCCGGGAGTGCCGCGGGCGGAAGAGGGAGTGCTCGCGCGGCAACTGCGATTCGTGCACTGCCGGAAGCGGCGACGGCGTCCGGGACCGGCCGTTGAACTCGTCGTCGACACCCACAGCAAGGAGGGTAGCCGGCGGAGGCCTCGCCCGTCTGTGTTCACCGGAAGGTGGGGATTCACGACACGTTCCCCGTGCAACCCGGCACTCATGGCGGACGTCTCATCGGGTGAGCGAACACCCGACGCAGCGGAGGAACTCGATGTGGCCCACTGTGAGCCTCGTCACTTTGGGCGCACTGGCGTTTTTAGTGCGAACCGTTCGGGTCCTGCGATCCGTATCGAAATCCGATAGCGATGGTTCCCGTATTGAGACCGCCCCGCCGGCCTAGTCCCTATGGCGGATTGTCCGCTTGCCGTACGATCATTTCGGGTCGTACGACCGGTACCTGCTAGGGGACCTCAGAACAGAGGTAGGTGCGTCATGGATCTCGCACTGAGCAAGGTCATCGAGCTGCGCGAAAGCGGGTTCCAGTTCCTCCACCTCCGGGACGAGGACGGACAGCTCGACCGCATCATGGCGTTCAAGCAGCGCAGAGGCTACATCGACTCGATCCTGTTCTGGTCCGAGACCGAGGCCCGCGCGGGCAGGCTGCCGGCCGTTCGGGACAGCCAGCGGGCCGCCCAGGCCGTCTGGATTTACGAGGGACCGCTGGTCGAGGCCGTGGACCGGCTGCTCGACCTGCCGGAGCCCGGATCGCGCAACGCGCCGACGCTGATGAAGCAGACGGCCTCCGACCTCGCGGTCGTGACGACGCTGCCGTTCAAGCTGAAGCTGCCGCCCGGCGCTATCGCCTGACCCCTTCCACCCACGTCACCCGCCGCACACACAATGCGGCGGGTGTCGTCGTTTCCGTCACTGTCCGTGATTCCGAAGTCTTTTCGACGAGCCTTTCGCGGGGGTCAATGCGAGGGCTCCAACTATGAATATTCACCCTCGCCGGGGCGACACCAATCCTGATTCGTAGGCCAGCACCACGAGTTGCGCGCGGTCCCGCGCACCCAGTTTGGTCATGACCCGGCTGACGTGCGTCCGCGATGTCGCCGGGCTGATCACCAGGTGGTCGGCGATCTCCTCGTTCGACATGCCGGCGGCGACGAGCGCCAGGATCTCCCGCTCCCGCGCGGTGAGCTCGCGCAGCGCCTTCGGGTCCGGACGGCGGTGCTCCGGTCGGTTCGCGAACTCCTCGATCAACTTTCGGGTGACACTCGGTGCGAGGAGGGCGTCACCTTCCGCGACGACGGTGAGGGCGTGCAGCAGCTCCACCGGGTCCGTGTCCTTCAGCAGGAAGCCGGACGCGCCGCTGCGCAACGCCTCGAAGACGTACTCGTCCACGTTGAAGGTGGTGAGGACGAGGACCTTCACGTCCGGCAGCTCGGCGCAGATCCGCCGGGTGGCGGCCAGGCCGTCCGTGCCGGGCATCCGGATGTCCATCACGACGACGTCCGGGCGGTGCTCGTGGGCCTGCCGCACGGCCTCCGCCCCGTCACCGGCCTCGCCGACGACCTCGAACCCGTCCTCCGTGTCGAGCAGCAGGCGGAAACCCGCGCGCACCAACGCCTGGTCGTCGGCCAGCACCACCCTGATCACCACGAACCTCCCACGGTAGGACTGCCCGGACGGCGAAGCCGCGGGCCGATGGTCCCGCGTCCAGCGTGCCGCCGAGCGCTTCGACCCGTTCCCGCATGCCCCGGATGCCGCTGCCCACGCCCTGCGACGTCCGCCCGTCCCCGCCCGCGCCGTCGTCGGCGATGGTGAGGACCAGCGCGTCGTCGGTGTGCTCGAACGAGATGACGATCTCCGACGCGTCCGGGGCGTACCGCATGGCGTTGGTCAACGCCTCCTGCACCACCCGGTACGCGGCGGCGTCCACGGCGGCGGGGAGGTCGCCCGGCGAGCCGACGACCCTGGCCTTGGCGACCGGTTTCACCAGGTCGTCGAGCCGGTCGAGGCTGGGGACGGGCGTCGTCCCCTCCCCGGTGCGGAGCACGCCGAGGGTGGCCCGCAGGTCGTCCAAGGCGTGCCCGCTCGCCTCTTTGATCGCCTTGAGCGCCTTCACCGCCTCGTCGGGCCGGCGGTCGGCGACGTGCGCGGCCACCCCGGCCTGCACGTTGATCATGGCGAGGCTGTGCGCGACGACGTCGTGGACCTCCCGCGCGATCCGCAGCCGTTCTTCTTCCACCTGGCGGCTCCGCTGTTCGGCGACCCTGGTGCGGCGCAGGGAGAGGACGGCGATGGCGGGCGCGGCGATGAGCGGACCCCAGTGGCCGGTGACGTAGTAGAGCCACGTGGACACCCCCGTGACCGCGATGACCGCCACGGGGAAGCGCTTGCGCCAGATCAGCGGCGCGAACGTCGCCGCGAACCAGACCCACGCCAACCACGCCATGCGGATGACGGTACGGGAGGTCGGCGCGGGTCAGCGTCACCTCGGAGGCGGCTCACGCCCGTACGTCAGCCGTCGTACGAGCCCGGCGCCGCCACGGTCAACCCCACCCCCGCCGCAGCCTCCGACAGGCGCTTGTCGTAGGTGACGAACGCGTCGAGCCCGCCGGTCAGGACCTGGGCAGTGGCAAGGTGGATCGCGTCCAGCGATCGCAGCAGCGGGTCGTCGTACGAGGCGGCCGTCCGGCGCACCACGGGCGTGATCTCCACCAGGTACAGGTCGGACAGGACGACCGGCACGTTCGCCAGGGCTTTCGGCGAGGAACGCCGCAAAGCGCGGGCCAACTCGACCTCCGCGAGCACGGAGGACACCCGCCGCACACCGAGTCGGTCGTCCGCGTTGAGCCAGTCGAGCAGCTCGGTCGTGCCTGGTTCGCGACGCGTGAGCTTCACCAACGCGGACGTGTCGAGGTAGATCACCAACGCTCCTCGTCGCGCGCCGCGACGAGTTCGGCCGCCACATCCACGTCCGCGTCTCCCCAGTCAGGCGGCAGGGCGAGCGGACCGGTGCGGGTGGGCGCGATCGCCTGGCCGGCCGCCACGAGCCGGTCGAGCACATCGGTGTTCGGCTGGACGGGAACCAGGTAGGCGACCGGCTCACCGTGTTCGGTGACCGTGATGCGCTCGCCGGCACGCACCCGCCTGAGAACGGCGCTGGTGCGCTGGTTCAACTCACGGACCCCGATGGTTGACGACTCGCCCACGGACCAACTGTAGAACAAATAGTTCTACAGCACACTACCGCCTGGTCAGACCGTGAACTGGCCGCGCTTGACCGCGTCAAGGAACCCCTGCCAGTCCGGCAGCGCCACCGTCGGCCCGGCGGGGTTCTTCGAGTCCCGCACCCGCGCCGAACGGCCCGTCAACGAGACCTCGACACAGTTGCCGTTCCCACCGTTGTTGCTACGGCTGCTCTTGCGCCACACGGTGACACCTCGATCTCTATCGCTCAGCGGCCGAACGTCCCGCGCTTGACCGCGTCCAGGAACCCCTGCCAGTCCGGCAGCGCCACCGTCGGCCCGGCCGGGTTCTTCGAGTCCCGCACCCGCGCCGAACGGCCCGCCAGCGAGACCTCGACACAGTTGCCGTTCCCACCAGTGTTGCTACGGCTGCTCTTCCGCCACACGGTGACACCTCGTTCCCGATCGCTCAGCTGCCAACCTCCCAAGCCAATCGGCGGACTCGTCCGGAGATAACGCCAACTTCGAGAGGTGGGTGAAGGTCAGCCTAGCGACCTTGACCTTCGACGGGTCCTCGATGTGCTGGGCACCGGCGGCATGCTCGACGTACAGCACCGAACGGTCGGCTTTCGCCGGGAAGTCGAGGACGGTGAACGGTCCCATCTGACCGTCGTTCGGCCCGGCCGCATGGGTGAGCACCTGAACGGTGACGTTGTCGAGGCGGGCGCGCTTGTCGATGTGCCGCAGTTGCGCCTCGGAGGCCTGCGCGAGAGCGCTCTCAAGCATGATCGTGTGGAAGCGGAGAGGTTCGTTGGCGGTCAAGCGCTCCTGCCTGAGCATGCGCACCTCGACCTGGTTGTCGATCCACTTCCGCGACCGCTGCACCCTCGCCCTGGCGAAGCCCGCTCGCAGGTATTCAGGGGTCTGGAGGAGGCCGGGGATGTAGGTGACCTGGAAGTCGGAGACCTTGGAGGCGTCGTGTTCGAGGCTGATATAGCCCTGGTCTTCCAGGTCGTACTTGGTCCACCAGCCCTTCTCCAGCGCCCGCGCGTACATCTCCATGTACGGCTCCCACTGGGAGAACGGCACGCCGTAGGTGTCGAGCATGGCGCGCATGCCGTGGTAGTCCGGCTTCTGGCCCTTCTCGATGCGGCTGATCTTTCGGTGGTCGTAGTTGAGCCGGTCGGCGGCCTCCTGCTGCGAGAGCCCGGCCCGCCGGCGCAGTTCCCGCAGCACTTCACCCAGCCTGCGCATCCGGTGAGTCGGCTCGTTCCTGGTCAACCGCACCACCTCCGTTGATCCGCCGGTGATCATCCGACTGCGCAACGCTACGGCGGCGGAAGCAGCGGGTGAGAATCCCAACCAGGGCTTCCGCTGAGGACCGTGGCTCCATGACGGACACGGCCTACCTGCACCGGATCGAGTACTTCCGGCGGCAGGACAACGGCTCGCTCGTGTGCGAGCACGTGGAAACCGTTGACGACCACGGTTGGTACATCGAGCGCGGGGCCCAGTGGAAGGACCGGTACACGCGGGGGTGCGCGAAGGAGTTCCTCGCGCGGGCCGGGGCGCCGGGCGGGGTCTACTCGGTCGCGGTGTGGCGCGGTTCGACGCGGGTCTGCACGGTGGGACTCCACTGGAACGGGACTCCGCTGGAACGGGTGAACTACTCCACTCGTTCGGGTCAGTGACCTTGAACTGGCACCGCCAATGGCGAAGGTTTCCGCCCGAGGGCGTCGTCAAGGCCACCGCGAGCGCTTCGACCACGCGGGCCTGACGTCCACCCCCTGAGCCGGAGCGGCCCGGCCCCCTCCCCCCTCGGGCCGGGCCGCTCCGCCACAACCACCATCACCACCACGAGGACCGCCGTGCGTCAGCGGCCCACGGCGTAGCCCTGGGCGCCGCGCGGGTTGGCGGCGGCTCGCAGGAGGCCGTCGCGGGAATCCCTTGCGACGGCGGACATCCGGCCCAGGCTCCACGGGCCCGCGTCCACGACGCTGTGGCCGCGGTCGCGGAGGGCGTCCATGTCCCGGAAGCGGGACTCCACGACGACCTCGCCCGGCGTCCACGAGCGGGGGTAGAAGGAACTCGGGAAGGCGTTGGTGTGCCACATGGGCGAGTCGATGGCTTCCTGCAGGTTCATCCCGCCGACGGTGTGCGCGAGCCAGAAGCCGAGCTGCCACTGGTCCTGCTGGTCGCCGCCGGGGGTGCCGAAGGCCATCGCGGGCAGGCCGTCGCGCAGCGCGAGGGTCGGGGACAGGGTGATCCGCGGGCGCCTGCCGGGGGCCAGGGAGTTCGGCAGGCCCTCGTCAAGCCAGAACATCTGCGCCCGGCTGCCCAGGCAGAACCCGAGCGACGGGATGGTCGGCGACGACTGCAACCAGCCGCCGGACGGGGTGGCGGAGACGATGTTCCCCCACCGGTCGACCACGTCGACGTGGACCGTGTCTCCCTTGACCGCACCGGTGCTCGACACGGTCGGCTCGCCGAGCGCGCCGCCGCTGTCCTTTTGGCTTGCAACATCCGGGCCGCGCAAAACGTGCCCCGGGAGCCGCGGATCCACGCCCCGGGGTGAACCCGGCCGCAGTTCCAGCGAAGCATGATCGGCAACGAGTTGCCGGCGCCCCGCCGCGTACTCCCTCGAAAGGAGGACGTCGAGCGGCACGTCACCGCTGTCCCCGTACCAGGCCTCGCGATCGGCGAACGCCAGCTTGGCGCACTCCACCGCCAGGTGCACGGTCTCCGCCGTCGGCACCCCGTCCACATAGGACAAACGATCGGCGAAGCCCTCCAGCAGCAACAACTGCTGCAGCAGCACGGGCCCCTGGGTCCACGCGCCGGGCTTCACGACGGTCCACGACCCGAAGTCGACGCTCACCGCGTCCTCGTAGGTCGCCTCCCACGACGCCATGTCCTCACCGGTCAGCACACCGGCGTGGTCCACCCCGGAGTCGTCGCGGTGGGCGATGCGGAAGAACTCGTCCACCTGCGCCGCGACGAACCCCTGCGACCACGCCCGTCGCGCCGCCTCGATCTGCGCCTCGCGATCGGACCCGGCCGCCTCGCCCGCCGCGAGCAGCCACTCCCACGTGTCGGCGAGCTTCGGGTTGCGGAACCGCGCGCCCGCCTCGGGCGGCTTGCCGCCGGGCAGCCACAGCGCCGCCGACGACGACCAGTGCTCGCGGAACAGGTCGGCGACCGCGGAGATGGTGAACGACGTCCGCTCCAGCAGCGGGAACCCGTCGCGGGCGTACCCGATGGCGTACCCCAGGACGTCCCGCAACGTCTTGGTGCCGTAGTCGCGCAGCAGCGTGAGCCAGCCGTCCCACGCGCCGGGCACGGTGGCGGCGAGCAGTCCGCTGCCGGGCACGAGGTCGAGCCCTTCGGAGCGGTAGTGCCGAATGGTGGCCCCGGCGGGCGCCCCGCCCTGCCCGCACAGCACGCGCGGGGTGGTCTCGCCGACGGCGGCGAACACCACGGGCACTTCGCCGCCGGGGCCGTTGAGGTGCGGTTCGACCACTTGCAGCACGAAGCCGACGGCCACCGCGGCGTCGAAGGCGTTGCCGCCGTCCTCCAGGACGGCCATGCCCGCGCTGGAGGCGAGCCAGTGCGTGGACGCGACCATTCCGTGCGTGCCGACTAGTTCAGGACGGGTGGTGAACATTTCAACAACCTACGTCCACTTACCCGGTTTTGTTACCCCCGCTAACTAGATCGCATCCTGAAGATCTACTGAACGCGACGCCCTCTCACACGGCCTCGTCCGGCACCCGCAGCTCACGGCCGAGGCCGTGCAGGACCAGTCCGGCGCGGGAGAGCGCGTCCGGGTCGAGGTGGTTGCGGGTGTCCAGAACGGTCGAGCCGGACATCACGGAGGCGACCAGCCCCCAGTCCAACGCGCGGAACTCGGGCCACTCGGTGAGCAGCACCACGGCGTCCGCACCGCGCACCGCCGCGTACGGCGAGTCGACGACCGTCATGCCGACCAGCGGCCGGGTGATCTCCGGGTCGTAGGCGACCAGCTCCGCCCCCTCGAACGCCAGCAGCTCCGCCACCGCCAGCGCGGGCGAGTCACGCAGGTCGTTGGTCCCCGCCTTGAACGCCAGCCCGAGCACCCCGATCCGGGAGCCGACCAACGTGCCGACGGCCCGCCGCACCTTCTCCACCACCCGCCGCTGCTGCCGGGCGTTCGTCTCGATCGTGGCCCTGACCAGCGAGAAGTCGACGCCGACGGCGTCCGCGATGCGCACCATCGCGTGGGTGTCCTTGGGCAGGCACGACCCGCCCCAGCCGGGTCCGGGGTTGAGGAACGACTGGCCGATGCGCTTGTCGTAGCCCATGCCCTCGGTGACCGAGGTGACGTCCGCGCCGACGAGTTCGCACAGCTCGGCGACCGCGTTGACGTAGGACAGCTTCATCGCGAGGAAGCAGTTGGCCGCGTACTTGACCATCTCGGCGCTGGCCGCGTCCATGAGCACGGTGGGCGCGCCGAGCCTGCTGAACAGGGCGCCGACGCGTTCGGCGGCCTGCGGCGAGTCGGAGCCGACGACGATCCGGTCGGGGTGCAGGAAGTCCCGGACGGCGCTGCCCTCGCGCAGGAACTCGGGGTTGGAGACGACGGCGACGTCGTCGCGCCCCAGCAGCGCCGCGACCTTGACCGACGTGCCGACCGGCACGGTGGACTTGCACACCACGACCGCCCCGTACGGCAGGACGTCGCGGATCTCGCGCGCGACCGCCTCGACCGCGCTCAGGTCCGCCGCGCCGCCCGCGCCCATGGGCGTCGGCAGGCACAGGAACACCACCTCGGCGTCGGCGACGGCGTGCCGCGCGCCTTCGACGAACTCCAGCCGACCGGCGGACCGGCCTTGGACGACCAGTTCCGCGAGGCCCGGTTCGAGGATGTCGACCTGGCCGGCGCGGAGCCGGGCGACCTTCAGCGCGTCCACGTCGGCGCACACGACCCGGTGTCCGAGGGAGGCGAGGCACGCCCCCGTCGTCAGGCCCACGTAACCCGTTCCCACGACCGCGATCCGTCGGACGAACATGCCGGTGACGGTGTCAGCCGAAGTTTGCCGTGGCTCAAACACCAGTTGTATGCGGAGAGTGATGTGGGTAGTCCCCTGGGTGTACGCGCGAACACCTCTCGCGGTGGACGCGGATTCGGCGGGAGACGGGCAGGGTCTTGGGCATGGAACTCGTCCTGATCTCACTGCTGTTCGTGGGGCTGGCGCTGCTCGCGGCCGTGCCGTTGGTCGCATTGCTGCACCTCTCGGAGCGGCGGGGCCTGAACGACCGTTAACCTCCTCGTCCCAGGACAGGAGGATGTATGGAGATCTCGGGTACCGCGGCCATCGTCACGGGCGGCGCGTCCGGTCTGGGCAACGCGGCCGCGCGGGCGTTGGCGGAGCGCGGGGCGACGGTGTTCGCGTTGGACCTCTCGGTGGAGAACGCCCCGGAGGTCGACGGCGTCACGTACCTGACGGCGGACGTGACCTCGGAGGACGACGTCCAGGCCGCCGTCGACACGGCCGCCGGTTCGGGCTCGCCGCTGCGGATCGTGGTGAACTGCGCGGGCATCGGCCCGTCGGCGCGGACGGTGGGCAAGTCCGGCCCGCACCCGCTCGACCTGTACCGCAAGGTCATCGACGTCAACCTGGTCGGCACGTTCAACGTGCTGCGGCTGGCGGCGGCGGCGATGGGCCGGACCGAGCCGCTGGAGCACGGGCAGCGGGGCGTCGTGATCAACACGGCGTCGATCGCAGCGTTCGACGGGCAGATCGGGCAGGTGGCGTACGCGGCGTCGAAGGCGGCCGTGGTCGGCATGACGCTGCCCGCCGCGCGCGACCTGTCGTCGGTCGGCGTGCGGGTGATGACGATCGCGCCGGGGATCGTGGACACGCCGATGCTGGCGACCGTGTCGGACGAGTTCCGGGCCGGTCTCGCGGCGGGCGTGCCGTTCCCGAAGCGGCTGGCGCAGCCGGCGGAGTACGCGCGGCTGGCCGTGTCGATCGTGGAGCACGACTACCTGAACGGCGAGGTCATCCGCATGGACGGCGCCCTGCGGATGGCGCCGCGGTGACATGGCCGCTGCTCCGCAGGCGGCGGCTCGGTCGCCATTGAGTCGACCGCTCGCGGCTGATTTCCCGGCGATCGAAAAGCGTGATCGCCGGGAAATGAGTCGCGAACGATCGACGCGACCTCGCTTTGGGGGTCGAGCCCGCGACGCCGGAGGCGGCGCAATCCAACACAGTCAGAGGTCGCCGGCGAACGGTAGGTCGTCCATGGCGTCCGAGGTCATCCACGCGCGCAGGGTGTGGGTGGCTCGGACGTCGTCCTCGTTGTACTCCAGCAGGCGGCGGCGCTGGTCGGGGTCCGGCGGGTGGCCGTCCATGCCCACGGCGTCGCGGTACCAGCGCATGGAGTTCTCGCCGCCGGCCTCGGGGTCGCGCCAGCGGAACCCGGCGACGGGGGCGATGGTCTTCAGGCCCTTGCCGTGGGCGCACAGGAACTGCTCGCGCACGATGCCGAACAGGTCGACCCACGAGTCGGACGAGATGAACTCCCGCACCTGGCCCAGGGTGGGGATGCCGGGTTGGCCCTTGAACCGCTCGGCCGACCCGAGGAGCCACCGGTTCTCGGCGAGCTCGTTGTAGCAGTAGGCCTTGAACGACAGGCCGCGGGCGCGGGCGCGCAGGCGGACGCCGGTGAGCCAGCCCCAGAACTCGGCGAACGACCGCGCCTCGTCCGCGCACGGCAGGGGCTCCCAGGTCGCGAACGCCCGGTAGCCGTGCTCCTCGCCGACGTCCTTGCCGGACAGCCAGCAGCCCCACATGTACGCGCCGAGGTCGCCGAAGCTCTCCATGTCGACGTCGACCTCGACGTCGGCGCGGGGCACGTCCATCCGCGACACCCGCCGCACGACGGTCAGGTCGCGCAGCCAGGCGCGGGCGAGGATGACGGCGTCGGCGTGCAGCATCCCGACGAGCGGGACGACCTGCTGGTCCGGGTCGAGGCCCGCGAGGTCGTCCACGGTGGTGACGCCCGCCTTGCGCAGGGCGGTGGCGTCCTCGCCGCGCACGACGAGGCTGACGTCCCGAGCGGCCTTCAGGTCGGTCTCGCACACGGGCCACCAGGGGCAGCTGCGGCACTCGACGATGCGCGAGGGGCGGGCCAGCGGCTCGGCGCCGGTGGCGGCGGCGGACGCCACGGCGAGCCGGTCGGAGAAGCGGCTGTCGTACTCGGCGAGGGCGTTGCGGCCGCCGGGCCAGGTGGGCGCTTCGAGGTCGTGCCAGACGACGACGTCGGCGTCCATGCCGATGACGCCGCCGGTGGCGCGGCCGGCCGCGGCGAACCCGGACGCCTGGAGCTGCCGCTGGGCGTGGGCGAGCCGGAGCTGGTCGCGCGGCTGGGGCCGGACCTTGCGCAGCGGGTCGACGCGCGCGCCGCCGGGCCGCGGCAACGTCAGGGGCGACGTGCGGGCGCCCTGGCCGGGGTCGCTGACCTTGTGCCGGACCACGAGCACGGGCACGTACCCGGTGCTCTCCTTGACGAGGAGGTCGATGCCGCCGCGACGGCCGCCGCGCGGGTCGCGGGGCAGGGCGGCGCCCCAGATGAACGGAACACCGGCCTGCATGGCGGCGAGCGTGACGCGTTCGCGGTCGGCCGAGGGGACGTCGTGCGGGATCTCCATCAGGTCGGAGCCCACGACGCGCCCGAGCGCGGTTGCCACGGCGCGCCGGTGTTCCACCGCGTCGGCCTTGCGCTGCTGACCGGTGGGGTCGGGCGGCAGCGTGGGCGCGTCGCGCATGGTCGGATCGTGTTCGAGGTGCACCCGCCGCCGGCAACGAGTGACCACACCGGCGTCGAGCTGCACCTGGGAAGTCACCGGTGCAGGGTATGACGACGGGTGGGTCGTCGTACCGGCAACCTCGCGGAGTCGAGTCGATCTTTTGCCGGAACGGCTCTAGGGTCTGGGGTTGGGACCGCCGGCGGAGCCGGCCATCGGACAGAGGTGCGGTCATGGCGCGTGCGAAGGCGAAGGGGTTCACCCCCGGCAGGGCGAAGAACCTGGTCGGCGTGGCCAAGGTGCTGGCGCCGGCGTTGATCCCGGTGATGGCGCCGATCGCGGCGCGGGCCGCGGCCCTCGTGAGCGACCGGTACGACCACTTCCGGGCGTCACGGCTCGGCATCCCGGTGGACGAGCTGACCAGGTACTCGGGCAAGGGCGCGAGCCTGCACGCCCGGATCGTCGGGTTCAGCGAGGCGCTCGGGCAGCTCAGGGACACCGAGCCGGCGTACGTCGAGCGCACGGAGACGCGGTTGGCGCAGCTGCTGGCCGCGGTGCGGGCGTCGGAGCGCATGCCCACGCCGCGGCGCAAGGCCGCCCACCGCGCCGTCTCGACCGACCTCGACGGGCTGGAGGCGGAGCTGCTCAAACGCCTCGGCGTGTGAGCTGCTCCACGGCCCGGTAGGCCGCCTCCTCCGGGCCGACCCGGTCGGCCCGCGCGGTGACCTCCTCCATCACCTCGGCGACGCGCTCCTCGCGGCGGATGAGCGGGTCGCTGCGCAGGTCGCGGGCGAGGGACGCGCACAGCGCGACCATGACCACCAGGAACGGCAGCGCGGCGATGATCGTGAGGTTCTGCAGGCCGGTCAGCCCGCTGGAGCCGCCGACCAGCAGCATCACCGCCGCGACCACGCCGGTGAGGACGCCCCAGAAGACGACGACGCCCTTGCCCGGCCGGATCGAGCCGCGCTGCGAGAGCGTGCCCATCACGACGGACGCCGCGTCCGCGCCGGACACGAAGAAGATCGCGACCAGCAGCATCACGACGACGCCGGCGACCGGCGCGAGCGGGAATTGGTCGAGCAGCCCGAACAGCTGCCCCTCGGCGGAGGACGTGCCCGCGAGGTCCGTGCCGGACCGCTGCACGAAGATCGCCGTGCCGCCGAACACGCAGAACCAGGCGAGGCTCACGAGGCTGGGCACGCCGATCACGCCGGCGACGAACTGCCGGATGGTGCGGCCGCGGCTGATGCGGGCGATGAACATGCCGACGAACGGCGTCCACGAGATCCACCACGCCCAGTAGAAGATCGTCCAGCCGGACAGCCACGTCTCGGTCGCGTCGCCCCCGGAGGCGGCGGTGCGGCCGGCCATGTCGGCCAGGTCGCGGAAGTAGTCGCCGATCGCGGCGGGCACGAGGTTGAGCACGAACACCGTCGGGCCGACGACGAACACGAACGCGGCGAGCACCAGGGCCAGCACCATGTTCGTGTTGGACAGCCACTGGATGCCCCTGGCCACGCCGGACACCGCGGACGCGACGAAGGCCGCGGTCAGGACGGCGATGACGCCGACGACGACCCCGTTGCCGACGTCGCCGAGCCAGCCCGCCACTTCGAGCCCGCTGCCGATCTGCAACGCGCCGAGGCCGAGGGACGCGGCCGAGCCGAACAGCGTGGCGAAGATCGCGAGCACGTCGATGGCCCGGCCGGCGGGTCCCCGGGCGCGGCGCTCGCCGAGCAGCGGCGCGAACGCCGCGCTGATCAGCTGGCTGCGGCCGCGGCGGAAGCTGCCGTAGGCGATGGCGAGGCCGACGACGGCGTAGATCGCCCACGGGTGCAGGGTCCAGTGGAAGAGGGTGGTGGCCATCGCGGTCTGGACGGCCTGGTCGGAGCCGGCCTCGACGGTGCCGGGCGGTGGCTGCACGAAGTGGGACAGCGGCTCGTTCACGCCGTAGAACATCAGCCCGATGCCCATGCCCGCGCTGAACATCATCGCGACCCACGACACCGTGCGGAACTCCGGCGCCTCGTCGTCGCGGCCGAGCGGGATGCGGCCGTAGCGGCTCACCGCGAGCCACAGGGCGAACACCACGAACCCGGACGCGGTGAGCACGAACGCCCAGCCCAGGTTGCCGATGATCCAGGTCAGGGCCGTCTTGGACGCCGTGGCGAGGGACGACGTGCCGAGGATGCCCCAGCCGACGAACGCGAGCGTGACCACGGCGGCCACGCCGAAGACGGCACGGTCGGTGCGGCCGGGTCGGTCCGCGGTGGGACTGCCCGCGCCGGGGTCTCCGGGCAAGGGCTGGTCGACGGGTTTGTCGGCGGGTGTCACGGGCACTCGGTTCCCCCGTTCGGCCTAGTCGAAACCCCCGAATCCCGGTGGGGGCTGCCACGGGCGGGTCTGGACCTCCTACGCTCTGCGTGTGACCACACGGCCTGCTCCGACCCGCTTCGCGCGGGCCGTGCTGCTGGCCGTCACGTCCGCCGCGCTCAGCGTCGCGGCGCACGGCGCGGCGGGTGGCGCGGTCACCGAGTTCGCGCCCGCCCTGCCGCTGACGTTGTTGATCGCGTTCGCGGGCACGGCGCTGGCCGACCGCGGCCGCCGGCCGTGGACGACCCTGGCCACGCTGGGCGTCGCCCAGGTCGGTCAGCACGCGCTGCTGAACCTGGGCCACCACGGGGTGGACGGTCCGGGCCTCGGGTTCGGCCCGGCGGCGATGACCGCGGCGCACGTCGTCGCCGCGTTGCTCACCGGCTTGCTGCTGGCCCGCGCGGACGCCGCGCTGAGCGCGCTGGTCACCGCGGTGTTCCGGCTGCTCCCGCCGCTGGAGCCGTTGGCCCCGGTGGGCGCGCCGGTGGCGCTGGTCCCGGCGCCGGCGGCGACCACGCCGGTCTCGGTGCTGTTGCGGCGGGTGAACGGCCGTCGCGGTCCCCCTGGTTCCTGATCACCCGAGTCCCCGACAGACACCTCTGGTCTCAGGAGCCACAACTTCATGTCGACAAATCAATTTGGCGTGCGCACGCTCGCCAAGGCAGGCGCCGTCCTCGCCACGGCCGCCGTCCTCGCGCTCACCACGGCCGGCCCGGCGTCCGCGCACGTCACCGCGTCCACGCCCAAGGACGCCGTGCAGGGCGGGTACACCAAGGTCACGCTGCGCGTGCCCAACGAACGGCCCGACGCGGGCACGGTGAAGCTCGAACTGACCCTGCCCGCCGAGTACCCGCTGGCCTCGGTCAGCACCAAGCCGACGCCCGGCTGGAAGGTCGAGGCGGTCAAGGAGAAGCTCGCCACGCCGGTCAAGAGCCACGGCCGCGACGTCACCGAGGCCGTCCGCACCGTCACGTGGACCGCGGAGCCCGGCACGCGCATCGAGCCGGGGCAGTTCAACGAGTTCGACCTGTCCGTCGGCCCGCTGCCGGACAACACCGACAAGCTGGTCCTGCCCGCCAAGCAGACCTACGACAGCGGTGAGGTCGTCGACTGGAACGCCCCGCCGCCCGCCGAGGGCGCCGAGGAGCCGGACCGCCCCGCGCCCGTGCTGACCCTCGTCGCGAAGAAGGACGGCGACGACCACGGCACGGCCACGGCCGTCGCCTCGACGGGTGACGGCGTCGCCGCGGCGTCGCCCACGACGGACGACACCGCCCGCTGGCTCGGCGGCGCGG
>NZ_JBHTLK010000143.1:0-17867 GCF_042678885.1 Saccharothrix hoggarensis | reverse complement strand
CCGCGTAGGCGCGGGCCACCGCGCCCGCCGCCGGCAACCCGGTCTCCGCGCGCACGGCCAGCATGGCGGCCAGCCCGCCCGCCCAGCCCTCCACCAGGTTGGCCGGGTCCTCGCCGACCTTCTCCACGGTGGCCGCGACGTCCACGGCGGTCCGCAGCCAGCCCGCGATCTCGTCGTCGTCCAGCAGGGTCGCCAGCCGCGCCAGCGCGTAGCAGATGCCGCCCAGCCCGTGGAACGCGCCGCTGCCCACGGCGACCGCGAGCTCGGTGTCCTCCGCGAACGCGGCCAGCAGGCCGGGGATCGGCGCGAGCGCGTCGCGGGCGTACTCGGTGTAGCGGGACGCGCCGGTGAGCTTGCCCAGCTGCGCCAGGAACAACGCGACGCCGGTGTAGCCGTTGGACAGTCCCGCGCCCATCGGGGCGACCGCCCAGTGCCGGTCGTCCACGAGTTCCAGGCCGACCCAGTTGACCCGGCCGGCGGCGGTGGCCGCGTGCGCCAGCACCTCGTCGGCGATGCCGCAGGCCGCCACCAGCAGCCGCTGCGGGTCCGGGATGCCCGGCTCCAGCGGCACGTCCACGCCCGCGCCGGTGCGGTGGTCGACCGGCTTCGGCCGGCTCGCCAGCCCGGCGCTGATCAACCACTGCTGGTCGTGCTTGTCCACCTCGTCCAGGGCGGCGACCTTCGCCGTGACGGAGTCCAGCCCGGACACCGGCAGCACGTCGCGCAGCCGTTCCCCGGTGGACGTCCACACGTCCCGGCTGCCCGGCCGGGTGGTGAACAGCGGCACGTCGCCCGCCCACAGGTCGCCGATCTCGTGCGGCACCAGGGCGCGCAGGACGTCCTCCTGCCCGGAGTCGTCCCACAGCAGGTCGAGCGCGTCCTCCCGGTCCGGCGCGCCGCGCAGCGCGTCCGGGTGGGTCGACTCGTCGAGGAGCGTCGCGTACAGGTGCGTCATCCGCGGGATGAACCGCACCGGGAGGTCGGCGAACCGGCTCAGCAGGCCGTCCGGGCCGAGGAGTTCGGCGCGGTGGTCGTACAGCGCGTCGTAGCCGACCCGGAACCCGGCCAGCAGCGCGCCCTGGTAGTCGGCGGGCTCGGCCTCGCGGCCGTCCACGACGGGCCGGTTGTGCGCGGGCGGCACGGGCGCGGGCCGGCGCACCAGCCGCATCCGGTCCGTGCCGGGGTGCAGCCACGCCGCGCCGTCGGCGGGGAACCGGTCGCCGTGGTCGCCGCCCATGCCGCCGATGTCCACCGCGCCGTGCTCGCCCAGCAGCACCCGCGGCAGCACGGCGGTCCGGTGCACCGACCGGGCCAGCGCGACGACCGCCGGGTCGGCCGGGATGCCGACCGTGGGGTGGAACAGCGTCTCCACGTCCACCAGCACCGGCTGGTCGCCCGCCGCGACGAGGTTCTCGTAGTGCATGTCCGTGCCGTCCACCGCGTACAGCAGCGCGATCAGCGCGCCGAGGCGGTGGTAGAACCGGCCCACCTCGCTGACGTCCGCGCACGGCGTGTGCTCGACGTACTCCAGCCACCCGTGCCCCGGGCGGGCAAGCGCGCGCGGCAGCCGCAGGTCGACCCCGGTGTGCCCGTCGAACCACGCCGCCAGGTCGGCGAACGCGCGGTGCAGCGCCACCGGCCGCGGCTTGTAGACGACCCGGCGGCCGTCGGCGAACGTCAGCACTGCCACCGACCGGCCGCGCCCGTGCGGGTCGCCCTTGCCGGTCTCCACGTGCACGAGCGTGCCGGGGTCGCGGCCGTCGAGGACGGTCCGCACGATGTCCGCCCGGTCCGCGGCGAACCGGTCCAGCAGCTCGACGTGCGCCTCGACCGCGTTCAGGCAGGCCTGCCCGAGCAGCCGGGCCAGCACCGGGTAGCGGGCGAACAGCGCGGTCAGGTCGACCTTGCGGACGAAGTCGGCGAACCGGTCCTGCGGGGTGTCGCCGACGAGCCGGCGGCCGACCCGTTCCAGGTTCAGCTCCAGCACCAGGGTGCGGGCGGCGATCCGGGCCAGCCGCTTGCCGAGCGCGCGGGCGAAGTCGTCGCCCAGCCGCGGGTCGCGGGACGCCGCGGCGCGCACCAGGGGGCGCAGCGCGGCGGCGAACGCCTCGTCCCAGGCGCCCTCGGTGAAGTCTGCATGGGCCGCGGTCGCGGTGGCGCGTTCCACGAACGCGGCCCATGATGGCCGCCCGCACGGGACGACCAGCTCTCGGGGAATCCTCCGGACACCACCGAGCCACCAGCTGGCGGCGGGCCGGTCAACGGCGGAGGGGAACACGCCGCACAACGTGTCACGCGCGTGCCCCGGCGCACATGGGGGCAGTGCCCCCAGATTTGCGGGCCGCGCGCCGCGGGACCGCACATGTGCGGAAACGGTTCCGTCGCAGGTCACCCGCGCCGTGCCGGTCCGGCTAGGAGCCGCACTCCTCGGCGTGCTCGGCGGCGTCCCGGTACTCGTCCGGCAGGGACACCACGCCGATCTTCTCCACGCCCTCCTGCATCACGGTGACCGCCTCGGTCATGTCCTGGATGACGGTGGAGAACACGTCGGGCGTCATCTCGGCCGCGCCGTCCACGGTCGCCTTCGCCGAGACGAACTTGTCCCGCGCCCTGGTCAGCGGCTCGCTGACCACCTCGACGGCGGTGTCGGCGGCCGGTGTCGGCGCGGGGGTCAGCCCTTCGAGGTCGTGCAGCGCGACGTCCAGCACGTCCACCACGCGCCCGAGGGAGTCGCTGACGGACTTCTTCGCCGTCGCGGGGTCCGCCGACGCCTCCTGGTCGAGCGTCACCCCGGCCGAGGCGACCAGGTAGTTCGCCATCGCGCAGTAGTTGTTCACCCAGCGGACGACCTCCGGGTTCCCGGCGGCCGCCGACGTCGTGGGGCCCGCCACCGCCCGGCCCGCCACGGGCGACGCGCAGCCGGTCAGCCCGACCACCGCCACCGCTGCCACCAGCCACCGTTTCACAGGGGAGTTGTACCCCGACGTCACTCGATAGTGGGGCGGAACATGACAACCGGGGGAATCCTCGGCCACGATGTCCGCCTCATGACCGTCTCACTAGAGGATTCCGGGGGGATCGCGGTCATCCGGATCGACGAGCCCTCGGACGCCGTGCTGCCCGACGTGCGCGCGTTGTCGCCCGCCGTCGCCGAGGCGCGCGCGGCCGTGCTGCTGGTCGGTCCCGGGCTGTGCGGTTCGGACATCAAACAGCTGGTCCGGACGCCGGCGGCGGAGCGGGAGGCGCAGTCGGCGTCGCTGCGTCGGGTGCGGGACGAGCTCGCGAACTTGCCGGTGCCGGTCGTCGCGGCGATCGGCGGCAGCGCGTCCGGCGGGGCGGCGGAACTGGCGATGGCGTGCGACCTGCGGGTGCTGGCCGCCGAGGGCGGTCTCGGCCGGGTGACCGACGACCGGGTGACCTGCCGTGGGGTGATCTGCGGTGAAGTGGTGTGCGGAGAGGCGACGGGCGGCGCGGGGACGGGCGACGTCGGGACCTGCGGGGAGGCGGCCGGCGTCCGGGTGCTGGTGGCGCGCCGCGTCACCGCCGAGGAGGCGTTGCGCCTCGGGCTGGTGGACCGGGTCGTGCCGTCGTCCGCCGTGCTGCGGACCGCGCTGGAGCTCGCAAACCAGTGCAAGTCCGCGCAAGTCCAACGTAAGTCCTGCCGTATAGTTGCTCCATGACGCAACGGCGGTTGGCCGAAGTGGCCGCGAAGGTCGGCGTGAGCGAGGCGACGGTCAGCCGGGTCCTCAACGGCAAGCCCGGCGTGTCCGACGCGACGCGGTCGGCCGTGCTCACCGCGCTCGACGTGCTCGGGTACGAGCGGCCGACGCAGCTGCGCGGCGAACGCGCCCGCCTGGTCGGCCTGGTGCTGCCGGAGCTGCAGAACCCGATCTTCCCGGCGTTCGCGGACGTGGTCGGCAACGCGCTGGCGCAGCGCGGCTTCACCCCCGTCCTGTGCACCCGCACGGCCGGCGGCGTGACCGAGGCCGACTACCTGGAGCTGTTGTTCGAGCAGCACGTGTCCGGCGTGGTGTTCGCGGGCGGCCAGTACGCGCAGGCGGACGCCTCGCACGACCACTACCGGCAGATGACGCGGCGCAAGCTGCCCGCGGTGCTGGTCAACGCGGCCATCGACGACCTCGGGTTCCCGCGCGTGTCGTGCGACGACGCGGTGGCGGTCGAGCAGGCGTTCGGGCACCTGGTGGCGCTGGGGCACGTGCGGATCGGCGCCGTCCTCGGCCCGTCGGACCACATGCCGTCCCGGCGCAAGCTGACCGCGCTGGTCGCGTGCGCCGAGGCGGCGGGGGTGGAGCTGTTCGAGGAGCACGCGATGTTCTCGCTGGAGGGCGGGCAGGCGGCGGCGACCCGGCTGCTGCACCGCGGCGTCACGGCGGTCGTGTGCGCGTCGGACCCGCTGGCGCTGGGCGCGGTGCGCGCCGTGCGGCGGCACGGGCTGCGCGTGCCGCACGACGTGTCGGTGGTCGGGTACGACGACTCGCCGCTCATGACGTGCACCGAGCCGCCGCTGACGACGGTCCGCCAGCCGATCGAGGCGATGGGGCGGGCGGCCGTCGAGCTGCTGGCGAACCAGATCGCGGGCACTCCCGTGCCGGACGAGGAGCTGCTCTTCGAGCCGGAGCTGGTCGTCCGGTCCTCCACCGCGCCCGCGCCCCGCTAGCCCTTCCGACCCGCGCAAGCCGTCCACCGTCCGCGGTGGGCGGCTTTTTGCTGTGCGCGTGCGCAAAGGCGACACGCGACCGTGCGTGATCGGACGAATCCGCCCCGGTAGCTTACAGATTGATGTCATGAAGTTGCGAAATCTCGTAGACATCTTGCGGATACGAGGTGGGCGGACCTACCGTGTGCGCCACACCACACCGAGGAAGGTCCGCCCCCATGAACTCATCCAGCCTCCGCAGAGCGGCGGGACTGCTGCTGGCGGGAAGCCTGAGCCTGACCGCCGTCGCGTGCTCCGGGACGGCCGAGCCGGCCGCTGGCGGCAAGGTCGTCCTCTCCGTCAACGGGCAGCCGCCGCAGACGCAGGCGTTCGAGCGCAAGGTGTTCGACGAGGACGTGGCCGAGTTCGAGGCCGCGAACCCGGACATCGACATCGAGCCGCACGAGGGGTTCATGGACCCCAAGACGTTCTCCGCGAAGCTCGCCGGCGGTCAGCTCGAAGACGTCTACTACGCGTACTTCACCGACCCGGCCAACCTCATCGCCCGCAAGCAGGCCGCGGACATCACCGACTACGTCAAGGACGTGCCCCACTATTCCGCCATCCGGCCGGAGCTGCGGGACGTCTTCAGCAAGGACGGCAAGGTCTACGGCATCCCCACCGCCAACTACTCGATGGGGCTGCTCTACAACCGCGCGCTGTTCGCCGAGGCCGGCCTGAACCCCGACCAGCCGCCGAAGACGTGGGACGAGGTCCGCGAGGCCGCGAAGAAGATCACCGCGTTGGGCGGCAACAAGGTCGGCTTCGCCGAGTACAGCAAGAACAACCAGGGCGGCTGGCACTTCACCGCGTGGATGTACTCCGTCGGCGGCGCGATCGCCCGCCAGGACGGCGACAAGTGGGTCGCGGACTTCAACAACGACAAGGGCCGCGAAGTCCTCCAGCACCTCAAGGACATGCGCTGGACCGACAACACCATGGGCGAGAAGCAGCTGCTCGTCATCGAGGACGTCCAGCAGATGATGGGCGCGGGCCAGCTCGGCATGTACCTCGCCGCGCCGGACAACGTCCCCGTCCTGGTCAACCAGTTCAAGGGCGACTACGCGAACTACGGCCTGACCGCCATCCCGGACGGCGAGGGCACGCTCATCGGCGGCGAGGGCTACATGCTCAACCCGAAGGCGACGCCGGAGAAGATCAAGGCCGGCCTGAAGTGGATCCAGTGGAAGTTCCTCAACCCGGACCGGTTCGAGAAGAACCTCCAGCGGTACAAGGACCAGGGCCAGCCGATCGGCCTGCCCGTGCCGCCGGTCGCCGACGTCTGGACCGGTGACATCGCGGCCAGGCAGGCCGAGCTGAAGGAGAAGCTGGCGACCGTGCCGGTGGCGAACTTCAAGTCCTACGTGGACGCCGCGCCGAAGGGCCGGATCGAGCCGCCGAACGCCCAGCAGGTGTACGCGATCCTCGACAACGTCATGCAGGCCGTGCTCACCGACCGCGACGCCGACCCGGCCACGCTGCTGGCGGACGCCGAGGCCAAGGTGAACCCGGTCCTGGCGCAGGTCAAGTGATGCGCCGCCGCGTCGCGGAGAACCTGACCGCGTACGGGTTCCTGTCCGCCGCGCTGATCTGCTTCGCGGTGTTCTCCTGGTACCCCATCGCGCGTGGGGCCGTGCTGGGCTTCCAGCAGGTCGACTTCGTCTCCGACCCCACGTGGGTCGGCTGGGAGAACTTCGAACGCCTCTTCGCCGACCCCCTGTTCGCCACGGCGTGGCGCAACACCCTGCTGTTCACCGCGCTGGCGCTGGTGTTCGGCTTCGTGGTGCCGTTCCTGCTCGCGGTCGTGCTCAACGAGCTGCGGCACTTCAAGGCGTACTTCCGGCTCATCGTCTACTTGCCGGTGATGCTGCCGCCGGTGGTGGCCGCGCTGATCTGGAAGTGGCTGTACGACCCCGGTCCGGGCCTGCTCAACTCGGTGTTGCGCGGGCTCGGGCTGGAGGGCGCGGCGTGGCTGGACAGCGCCGACACGTCGATGCTGTCGCTGGTGGTCGTGGCGACGTGGGCCAACCTGGGCACGGCCACGCTGATCTACCTGGCCGCGCTGCAGGGCATCCCCGGCGACCTGTACGAGGCGGCGGAGCTGGACGGCGCGGGCGTGCTGCGCCGGCTGTGGCACGTCACCGTCCCGCAGACCCGGTTCGTGCTGCTGGTGCTGATGCTGTTGCAGGTCGTGGCGACCATGCAGGTGTTCACCGAGCCGTACGTGATGACCGGCGGCGGCCCGGAGGACTCCACCGTCACCGTCCTGCTGCTGCTCTACCGGTACGCCTTCTACTACAACGACTTCGGCACGGCGAGTGCCCTGAGCCTGTTGCTGCTGCTGGTGCTCGGCGCGTTCACCGCGCTGTACCTGCGGGTGACGCGGAAGGCGGACGCGTGAGGACGCTGATCGCGCCGGGGCGCAACCGCGCCGGCTACACGGCCGTCATGGTGGTCACCACCGTCGTGCTCACCGCGATCTTCGTGGTGCCGCTGGTGTGGGTGGTCGTCTCGGCCATGAAACCGGCCGCGGAGCTGGCCCGCGTGCCGCCGACGATCCTGCCCGAGACGTGGGTGCCGGGCACGTACGCCGAGGCGTGGGACCTGATGGACCTGGGCCGGTACTTCCTCAACACGATCGTCGTCGCGGTCGGCGTGTGGGCGGTGCAGCTGGCCGTCGACGTGCCCGCCGCCTACGCCCTGTCGCGGCTCAAACCCGTGCTGGGCAAGGGCATCCTCGGCATGATGCTGCTGACGCTGATGATGCCCGCCGCGGTGCTGCTGGTGCCCACCTACCTGACCATCGCCGACCTCGGGCTGCTCAACAACCCGCTGGCGCTGTGGCTGCTGGGGGCGGCCAACGCGTTCACGGTGTTCCTGCTCAAGCGGTTCTTCGACCAGCTGCCGGTCGAGGTGCTGGAGGCGGCGCGGATCGACGGCGCCGGCCAGTTCACCATGCTGTGGCGGATCGTGCTGCCGCTGTCCCGGCCGATCCTGGCCGTCGTGTCCATCTTCGCGGTGGTGGCCGCGTGGAAGGACTTCATCTGGCCGCTGCTGGTGTTCCCCGACCCGGCGCGGCAGACGCTCAGCGTGGCGCTGCAGCGCTTCGCCCCCGACACACCGGTCAACCTCATGCTGGCGGGCCTCGTGCTGTCCAGCGTGCCGGTGATCGGGTTGTTCCTGGTGTTCCAGCGGCACGTCCTGGCGGGTCTCACCGCCGGTGGCGTGAAGGGCTGAAACACACCGACGAGGGAGGATTCCACATGAACTGGTGGCGCGGTGCGGCCATCTACCAGGTGTACCCGCGCAGCTTCGCCGACGGCAACGGCGACGGGATCGGGGACCTCGCGGGACTTCGGCAGAAGCTGCCCTACCTCGCCGAGCTGGGTGTGGACGCGATCTGGCTCAGCCCCTGGTACCCGTCGCCGCTGGCGGACGGCGGCTACGACGTCGCCGACTACCGCGACATCGAGCCCGTCTTCGGCACGCTCGTCGAGGCGGAGAAGCTGATCGGGGAGGCGCACGCGGTCGGGCTGCGGGTGATCATCGACATCGTGCCCAACCACTGCTCGGACCGGCACCCGTGGTTCCAGGAGGCGCTGCGGGGGGAGGGGCGTGACCGGTTCTGGTTCCACGAGGGCGACGAGCCGCCCAACGACTGGCAGTCCCGGTTCGGCGGCCCGGCGTGGAGCCAGGCGCCGGACGGCAGCTGGTACCTGCACCTGTACAGCCCCGAGCAGCCCGACCTGAACTGGACCAACCCGGAGGTGCGGGCCGAGTTCGAGTCGATCCTGCGGTTCTGGCTGGACCGGGGCGTGGACGGGTTCCGCATCGACGTGGCGGACGGGCTGGTGAAGGACTTCTCCAAGCCCGACGCCGACCTGCCGTACTCCGACCAGGACGGCGTGCACGACATCTACCGGTCGTGGCGGCGGGTGCTGGACGAGTACCCGGACGACCGGGTGTTCGTCGGCGAGATGTGGCTGCCCGACCCGGAGCGGTTCGCCCGGTACCTGCGCGCCGACGAGCTGCACTCGGCGTTCAACTTCGACTTCCTGTGCTGCCCGTGGGAACCCGGCGAGCTGCGGCGGGTCATCGACGCCACGCTGGCCGCCCACGCGCCGGTCGGCGCGCCGCCCACGTGGGTGCTGTCCAACCACGACGTGACGCGGCACGTGTCGCGGATGGGCCGCGAGGACACCTCGTTCGACTTCGGCCGGCGGCAGCACCTCACGCCGACGGACCTGGAGCTGGGCGTGAAGCGCGCGCGTGCGGCGATCATGCTGACCACCGCGCTGCCCGGCTGCGTGTACGTCTACCAGGGCGAGGAGCTGGGGCTGGAGGAGGTGGACGACCTGCCCGACGAGCTGCGCGAGGACCCGGTGTGGGTGCGGTCCGGGCACACCGACCGCGGCCGTGACGGGTGCCGGGTGCCGCTCCCGTGGGGCGACGACGGCCCGTCGTGGCTGCCCCGGCCGGAGCGCTGGCGGTCGCTGTCGGTGGCCGCGCAGACCGGCGACCCGGACTCGATGCTGGCCCACTACCGGGCCGTGCTGGCGCTGCGGCGCGCGGAGGACGCGCTCGGCGACGGCCCGATGGAGTGGCTGGACCTCGGGCCGGGCGTCGTCGCGTTCACCCGCGGCGCCGGGTTCGCGTGCGTGCTGAACCTGTCCGGTTCGCCCGTCGCCCTCCCCGACCACGAGCGCGTGCTGCTGGCCAGCGGCCCGCTCGTGGACGGTGCCGTGCCGCCGGACACCGCCGCCTGGCTCCGGCTGGCCGGCTAGTCCGGTCGATCGGCGGCCCGGTGCGCCCGGCGCGCCAGGTTGCACTCCAGCAGGCCGAGCACCCTCAGGGTCTCGGCCTGCTGGTCTTCGTCCATGTCGTCCAGCGTGGCCTCTTCGAGCGCCCGCCACATGCGCTCGACGTCCTGGCGCAGCGCCTGGCTGGCCGCGGTCGGCTCGACGATCGTGGCGCGGCCGTCGCCGGGGTCGGGGGAGCGGCGCACGAAGCCCGCGCGCTCCAGCCGTTGCACGGTCCTGGTCATGGTGGGCGAGTCGGAGCCCAGCACGGCGCACAGGTCGGCCTGCCGCTGCGGGCCCCGGTCCCAGAGGTGCATCATCACCAACTCCTGGCCTGGGTGCAGACCTGCCTGTCTGAGCAGCTGAGCGGCGAGGAGGCGGTGCAGGCGGGCGACCCGGAAGATGGCGAAGCTGACCGGACTGTGTTCGGCGGACGGCGGATTCGGGCCTGACGTGGGGTTTTGTCCGGTCGGGGTCACGGTTCGATTCTAGTCCCCCCGGTGAGTGAGTGCCGTCACAGTGGCTGATCCGGAATAGACTTGGTGCAGTTAGCTGTTCGGACAGGTAAACCCGAGCAGTGGAGGAATCGCGATGAGCACCGCCTTCGAACCGTGGCACCTGGCCGGCGTCGAGTTGTCCAACCGGATCGTCATGGCGCCGATGACGCGCAGCCGCGCGTACGACACCGTGCCGACCGCGGCCATGGCCGAGTACTACGCCCAGCGGGCGGGCGCCGGGCTGATCATCACCGAGGGCATCCAGCCGTCCGTGGTCGGCCAGGGCTACCCGTACACGCCGGGGCTGCACAGCGACGCGCAGGTCGAGGGCTGGCGCCGCGCCACGGACGCGGTCCACGCGGCGGGCGGGCGGATCTTCGCGCAGCTCATGCACACCGGCCGGATCGGCCACCCGAGCGTCCTGCCCGACGGCCTGCACCCCGTCGGCGCCTCGCCGGTGCGCGCGGCGGGCCAGGTGTTCACCCCCGCCGGGATGGCCGACTACGTCACGCCGGTCGAGCTGACGTCCGCCGAGGTGGAGGCGACCGTCGCCGACTTCGCCACCGCCGCGCGCAACGCCGTCGAGGCCGGGTTCGACGGGGTCGAGCTGCACGGCGCCAACGGCTACCTGCTGCACCAGTTCCTCGCCGACAACACCAACCGGCGCGACGACGAGTGGGGCGGCTCGGTGGAGAACCGCACCCGGTTCGTCGTGGAGACCGTCCGCGCGGTGGCCGCGGCGATCGGCGGGCACCGCGTCGGCCTGCGGATCTCCCCCGGCAACCGGTACAACGACATCGCCGAGGAGACGCACCACGAGCTGTACCCGGTCCTGGTCGACGCGATCGACCCGATCGGCCTGGCCTACCTGCACATCGCCGAGCAGGACGAGCGCGAGCTGACGCTGCGGCTGCGCGAGCGGTTCTCCGGCGCGCTCATCCTCAACCCGTTCACGCCGGACGGCGTCACCGGCCCCGAGCAGCTGGCCCTGGTGGACGAGGGCGTCGCCGACGCGGTCAGCTTCGGCGTGCTGTTCCTGGCGAACCCCGACCTGCCGGTCCGCCTCGCGAACGGCGGCCCGTTCAACACGCCCGACCCCACGTCGTTCTTCGGCGGCACGGACCAGGGCTACCTCGACTACCCGGCCCTCGCCACCGTCTGATCCACCGCTCCCGAGGCCCCTGGGTTCCGCGCCCGGGGGCCTTCGCGCGCCACCCGCCGGGCGGGAACGGGCAGCCGACGACCGGGCGGCCTACCTGTTCGCGGGCGTGCTCGACCCGGACGTCTTCATCGGCGACCGCCTGCCGCTCGCGGACTACGCGGCGGCGCTGTCCCGGTTCCGGGCGGGGCAGGGACGCAAGATCCAGGTGCTCCCGTAGGCCGGGGGCGCTGCGGGGTCATCCCCTGAGCCGGCGGCGCAGCACGGCCGGCACGACCACGCCGCCCCGAGGAGCAGGAACGCCGGCCGCGAGGTGTTCACCCGCGACCTTGGTCGATTCGGGTCACCTCGCCGCTTGTCAACCACCTGTCGCCGCGGTTCAGCACGTGGGCGCCCTTGTTCGCACGGCGGCGAAGTGGCTACGTTTCCGCCGCCCGCCCAGTCCGGCCGTGTGAAGGGAAGAGAGCGATGACCGTCCTCCGCTCCCGCAGGCACGTCGACTTCGGCCGGGTCTCCAGCGCCATCTGTCGCAGCTCCTGACACACCGGACACCGCTGCCGCCGCGATCGACACCGACGCGGCGCTCCCGACGCGGGCGCACACCCCTCGCACCCCGCAACTCTCGCACCCCGCACCTCTCACACCCGCACCCGCCGGCACCACCGCCGCGGGCTCCGCCCCGTTCCTGAAGGACCCCACCATGAGCGTGTCCGCACAACCACGCCTGCGTGCCCACGACCCGCCCGTGCCGAAGGTCGTGCCCGTCCGCCACCCGTGGCGGTGGGTGGGCATCGTCGTCGTGCTCGTCCTGGCGGCGCAGTTCGTCAGCGGCCTGGTCACCAACCCCGGCTGGGACTGGACCACGTTCGCCCGGTACATCACCGCGAGGTCCGTGCTCGACGCCGTCCTGGTGACGCTGGAGCTGACGCTGTACGGCACCGTCATCGGCTTCGCGCTCGGCCTCGTGCTCGCGCTGATGCGCCTGTCCCGCAGCCGGTTCCTCGCGGCGGTGAGCTGGACCTACACCTGGGCGTTCCGCTCGATCCCGCTGATCGTGCAACTGCTGTTCTGGTTCAACATCTCCTACCTGTACCAGGAGTTGCACTTCGGCGTCCCGTTCGGCCCGACGTTCTTCGGCGTCGACACCAAGGACCTGATCAGCCCGATGGGCGCGGCCGTGCTCGGCCTGGCGCTGCACCAGGCGGCGTACGCGGCGGAGATCGTCCGCTCCGGCGTCATCTCGGTGGACCACGGCCAGCTCGACGCCGCCGCCGCGCTCGGCATCCCGAAGACCCGCCAGTTCCGCCGGATCGTGCTGCCGCAGGCGATGCGGTCCATCCTGCCCAACGCGACGAACGAGGTGATCAGCCTCTTCAAGGGCACCTCGGTGGTGTCCGTGGTGGCCATCGGCGAGCTGTTCTACCAGGTGCAGGTCATCTACGGCCGCAACGCGCGGGTCGTCGCGCTGCTCATGGTCGCCACCGCCTGGTACATCGCGCTGACCACGCTGCTGTCCGTCGTCCAGCACTACGTCGAGAAGCACTACGCCAAGGGCGCGACCAGGGACCAGGAGGGGTGGAAGTGGGCGAGGTGATGGTGGACGTGCGCGGTGTCCACAAGAGTTTCGGCGACAACGAGGTCCTGCGCGGCGTGGACCTCCAGGTCGGCGCGGGCGAGGTGGTCGTCGTGCTCGGGCCGTCCGGGTCGGGCAAGTCGACGTTGCTGCGCACCATCAACCACCTGGAGAAGGTCGACCGCGGCCTGGTGCGCGTCGACGGCGAGCTGATCGGCTACCGGCAGCGCGGCGACAAGCTCTACGAGCTGCGGGAGCGCGAGGTGCTGCGGCAGCGCACGCACATCGGGTTCGTGTTCCAGAACTTCAACCTGTTCCCGCACCTGACCGTGCTGGAGAACGTCGTGGAGGCCCCGGTGTCCGCGCAGGGAAAACCGGTGGCGACGGCCCGGGCGGAGGCGTTGCGGCTGCTCGCGCGCGTCGGCCTGTCCGACAAGGAGGCGGCGTACCCGCGGCACCTGTCCGGCGGGCAGCAGCAGCGCGTGGCCATCGCGCGGGCGCTGGCGCTGGAGCCGAAGGTGCTGCTGTTCGACGAGCCGACGTCCGCGCTCGACCCGGAGCTGGTCGGCGAGGTGCTCGACGTGATCAAGGACCTGGCGCGCGGCGGGACCACCATGGTCGTGGTCACCCACGAGATCGGCTTCGCCCGCGAGGTCGCGGACACCGTCGTGTTCATGGACGGCGGCGTCGTCGTCGAGCAGGGCACGCCGGCCGAGGTCCTCGACGACCCGCAACACCCGCGCACCCGCGCGTTCCTGTCCAAAGTGCTCTGATCGTGTGAGGAGAGTTCGTTGTCTTTCTTGAGGATCACCGCCCTGGTGGCCGCCGTCGCGCTGGCGTCGGTGGCGTGCGCGGGAGCCGACGGCGCGGTGGGCGAGGACCAGGTCGTGGCCGGCGGGAAGACCGTCGAGCTCGGCCCCGACCAGAAGCGCGTGACGGCGTCCAAGGTGGACTCGATCGCGGCGAAGGTGCCGGAGCGGTTCCGGGCGGGCGGGAAGCTCGTGGTGGCCGGGTCCGCCGGCACCGCGCCGCCGTTGCGGTTCTACGCGACGGACGACAAGACGCCGATCGGGGTGGAGACCGACATCGCGGTGCTGATCGCGGGCGTGCTCGGGCTGGAGGCCCAGCTGGAGGTGACGTCGTGGGAGAACCTGTTCGTCGGGCTGGACAGCGGCGCGTACCCGCTGGGGATCTCGAACATCACCGTCACCGAGGCGCGGAAGGAGAAGTACGACTTCGCCACGTACCGGCTGGACACGCTCGCGTTCGAGGCGGTGAAGGGCGGGACGTGGCGCGTGGACGGGCCGGAGGACGTGGCCGGGAAGGTGATCGCGGTCGGGTCGGGCACGAACCAGGAGAAGATCCTGGTCGACTGGAGCAAGGCGAACGAGGCGCGCGGCCTGCCGACCACGGACATCAAGTACTTCCAGAACGCGGCCGACTACTACCTGGCGCTGGAGTCGGGGCGGATCGACGCGTACCTGGGCCCGAACCCGACCTCGGCGTACCACGTGGCGACGTCGGGGAAGACCGAGGTGATCGGCACGTTCTCCGGCGGCGGTGAGATCGTCGGCAAGATCGCCGCGACGACGAAGAAGGGGAGCGGCCTGGTGGAGCCGGTGGCGGAGGCCGTGGACCACCTGATCGCGACCGGGAAGTACGCCGAGGTGCTGGAGCGGTGGGGGTTGGCGGACGAGGCGGTGGAGAAGTCCGAGATCAACCCGCCGGGCCTGCCGAAGTCGTAACGGGTTCCGACGCTCACGCAGGGGTCCCCGCCCAGGGGGCCCCTGTTGTCATCGTCGAACGACGTTGCACCACTCTCCGCACACGCCGCCTCAGGCTTCGACGTCCCACCTCCTGGCGTCCGCCATCAACCCGATCATGCCCGACACCAGGCGCAGCTGGTCGACGTCGCGGATGTCCGCCTCCACCAGCCGGGGCGAGCAGACGACCACGGCGACGGCCTGCGCCCGCGACAACGCGACGTTCAACCGGTTCCGGGAGAGGAGGAAGTCCAGGCCGCGCGGCAGGTCGACGGCCGCGGACGACGTCATGGTGGTGATGACGACCGGCGCCTCCTGGCCCTGGAACCGGTCCACCGTGCCGACCCGCACGTGCTCGTAGCCGTGCTTCTCCAACTCGCGCCTCACCAGCCGCACCTGCAGGTTGTACGGCGCCACGACGACGATGTCCGAGTCGTCCAGCGCCCGCGCGTTCGACCCGTCCGTCCACATGCGACCCATCAGCGCGCGCACCACGCCGACCACCGCCGCGGCCTCCTCGGCGGACGACGTGGTGTTGTGCGAGTGCGCCACCGAGTGCAGGTACACGCCGGGCGGCACGCCCGCGACGCCCCGCAGACCGGCGCTGGGGTGGGCGTGCAGCAACCCCGCGTACGACAGGTTCGACACGGGCTCGCACACGGCCGGGTGCATGCGCCGCGTCTGGTCGAGGAAGTAGCCCAGGGTGGGCGGGATGACGTCGGCGTCGCCGATCAGGTGCCCGAGCGCGGACGCCTCGGCGCCCGCCGGGTGGGTGCCCTGCACGACCTGCGGCAACTGCTGCGGGTCGCCGAGCAGCACGAGGTTCCGCGCGCACGTCGACACGGCCAGCGCGTCGGCCAGCGCGAACTGCCCCGCCTCGTCCACGATCAGCACGTCGAACGGCTGCTCCCGCAGCGCCGCGTTGGCGAACGTCCACGCCGTGCCGCCGACGAGGTGCCCGCCGCCCTGGTCGTTCCGCCACCGCACCAGCGCCGGGTTGTCGCGCGGCTGCTCCCACGCGCAGTCCTTCGCGGGCGCGCCCTTCGCGCGCTTCGCCGTCGGGATCGGCACGCCCAGCTCACGGCCCGCCGCCAGGGCCGCGCTCAGCACGTTCTCCACCGCCTTGTGGCTGTTCGACGTCACGCCGACGCTGCGCCCACCGCGGATCAGGTGCGCGATCAGCCGTCCCGCCAGGTACGTCTTGCCCGCGCCGGGCGGCCCCTGCACGGCCAACGTCGAGCCGTCCAGCGCGTCGACCGCCGCGATGACGTTGGTGATCACGTCCCCGCCGCGTGGCAGCGAGCCGGTCCTCAGGCGCGGCGGCGTGCGGCGGACCAGGTCGACGCCGGGGTGCGGCGGCAGCGACGGCAGGCCGTCCACGACCGACCGCGCCAGCTCGTAGACGGCCTCGTCCTTGGGCGTGGGCCGGACCGGGCTGCCCGGCAGCACGGCGACGGGCAGCTCCCCGTGGACGTCGTCCGGTGCGACGCTCTCCACGAGCACCATGTCCTCGGCCGACTCGGCGAGCACCACCGCGTCACGGGTGCGGTTCGGCGTGCCGGGGTAGAGCAGCCGGACCTGCTCGCCCGACGCGAACGGGTGCGGCCGGTCCGGGTCGCACCACACCCGCAGCTCGCGCTTGGCCTTGCGGACCCGGCCGGACGGCATCGCCCAGTCCTGCGCCCGCACCGACACCGGCACCGCGCACGCGCTGTCGGACTCCAACTCGCTCAGCGGCGCCGCCACCTGCCGGAAGAAGTCCCACCACGCCGGGTTGGTCTCGCGCCGGTGGTAGCCGACGGCGGCGGCCAGCAGCGCCCGCGCCCGCTCGTCGTCGGTGGCCTCGGCCGGGTTGTCGGGCAGGCCCTCCAGCAGCGGGTCGACGACGGCGGCGAGCCGTTCGGCCCGCTCGGCCCGGCGCTGGGCCGCGATCTCGTCCTCGACCTCCTCGCTGAACGACGGCTCCGGCACGTGCGGCTCGATGCCCGCCTCCGCGCGCACCTCCACCAGGAACCGGTACAGGCCGAGCGTCGACACGCAGTCGTACGTGTTGTAGTCGGCGATGCCGGCGAGCACCTCCTCCGCGCGCGCCGGGTCGGAGGTCCGCAGCGCCAGGAACTCCTCGTACGCCTCGATGCTCGACACCGCGGTCGTCACGTCGCCCGCGCGGGCGGACGGCATGTACAGCGGTTCCAGGTACTTGATCGAGTACGACCGCTGGGACACCCGCAACGCCTTGCGCACCACGGCGTACAGGTCGACCAGCGCGCCGGACCTCAGGAGGTGGTCGACGGCGTCCTCACGCGTGCCGTGCAGCGCGGCGAGCTTCTTGAGCGCGTTCACCTCGTACGGCGCGTAGTGGTAGACGTGCGCGTCCGGGTGATCTTCCAACGCCTTCGTGGCGAAGTCGACGAACCGCTCGAACGCCGCCTTCTCCTGCGGACGGGTGTGCGCCCAGAACGGCGTGAACCTCTCCTCGGCGTCGACCACGCCGAACAGGTACTCCAGGCCCTCGCCGTTGAGCGCGAACGGGTCGCCCTCCATGTCGAAGAACAGGTCGCCGGGGCTGGGCGCGGGCAGCGCGGCCAGGGCCTCCGGCCCGACCACCTCGTAGGCGACCTTGCCGGTCGGGTCGTCCTCGGTGCGCGAGTCGTCCTGGATGACCTGCAACGCGGCCTGGGCGCGCAACCCGGTGAACGTCGCGGCGGACATCGTCGCGGGCCGGTCGGCGCGGGTGGCGTTGGCCAGCGCGTCGATCGTGCCGAGACCCGCCGCGGCGAGCTTGCGCCGCTGGTCGGTGCGGATGCCGGCGACCAGGGACAGGTCGCGGTCCCGTTCCCGTCCGGTGGCGCAGTGGCGGCCGAACCGGCACGTCGCGCAGGCGGGCCGCTCGTCGTCCCACAGCCGTGCGGGCAGGGACGCGGGGCCGGCGACCCGGTCGCGGAGCCGCTGCCGGAGGTCGCGGACCAGCGGCAGGAAGTCGGCGACCTGGAACGTCCGGGTGGAGCCGTCGCCGAGCAGGAGGTGCATGGCGGGGCCCGCCTGCGCGCCGAGCGCGTCGGCGTACGCGGTGAGCTGGACGACGGCGGCCGGGGTGGCGTGCCGGGCCAGCTTGGCGTCGTGCGGCTCGTAGCCGCGGTCGGTGGCGACGAGGAAGTCGGCGCGGCCCTGGAAGCCGTCGGCGTAGAAGACAGCCTGGTAGATCACCGGCGCGCGGGACGCGATGGCCGCCGCGGTCAGCCCGGCGGCGTGCGTGAGCGCGTCGTGGGTCGGCGCGGGCTGCGGGATCTCGACCACGTCGTGCTCGGCGCGGAAGCGGGCCAGGACGGCCTGCTCGTGCGCGTGGCCGTGGCGGGCGG
>NZ_JBHTLK010000142.1:0-17980 GCF_042678885.1 Saccharothrix hoggarensis | reverse complement strand
CGCGCTGGCGGGGTTGCGGGCGCTGGTGGCGCCCCTGCGGCCCCCGGACAAGGCGGCGGAGCCCGAGGCGCCGATGGACGAGTACGCCGCGCGGACCCGGGCGGACGGGTTGCCGGCGGACCGGTGGCTGCGGACCCACGTCCGCGCCGGCGGGCGGGTCGAGGGCGTCGCGTGGTGCTCGTCCACCGTGCAGGCGACGTTGGCGCGCTGGCGGGAGTGGACCGGGTTGCCGTTCGACCGGGACGGGCCGGTGGTCGTGCCCGGCGCGCTCGCCCCGGTGCACGTGTCGACGGCGCAGAACGCGGCCGTGTACGTCGAGGCGAACGTGTGGGTGTCCCACGCCGTGCCGGCGGGTTAGGCGGGCTGCCACTCCACGCAGGTCGGGCGCTGCGCCGTGGCCAGGAAGTCCTTCAGCGCGGCCGCCAGGACCCCCACCGGCACGCCCGCGCCCGCCGGGTAGTCGACGTACTCGGAGCGGTACTCGGGGGACGCCGGGTCGCCTTGCAACGTCGAGTAGTCGTGGTCCGGGTCGGCGTAGGTGAGGTAGCCGAAGCCGGCGTGGATGGCCGCCGCGACGTCGTGGTCGGGGATCTTGGTCGAGCCGGGGGAGCCGAGCAGGCCCTCGGTGTCGGTGATGAGCTCGCGGTCCTGGTGCTCGATCACCGCCGGGCCGGCGCCGGGCTCGGCGAGTCGGCTGAGGAGGGTGTCGACGTCCTCGGGCGCGCTGACGGTCAACTCGTCGGCGGCGTCGGCGTCGTTCACGTCGTTGATCGGCCACACAGCCGTGAAACTCATGGACCGAATCATCGCAGTGGACGCGGTGAGTGACCACCCGAGGTGCGGTGTTGGGCCGTTGGGGTGGAGTCGGATTATCGCACTGGTTTTGCGATCAACCAGTGCGGCAACCTGTCCGCCATGTCCGCGCTCGGGCGATCCACTGAAGCGACCGCACCTCGTCCTGACGGCGAGCGTCAGCGGTTCCTGCGTAGCGTCTGTGCCGTGACGGGGTCACGGCAGATTTCGTGGAACGTGCTCAAGAACCCGCAGGCAGACCGTCAGACGGGAAGGTCATAACACCTCGCGCCACGCCCACGGCGGACAGGGACGTCACCTCAGGGCTGCCAGGAACGTCGTCCAGGCGGTGTGGGGGACGGTGAGGATGCCGGTGGTCGGCGACTTGCTGTCGCGGACGGCCACGGCGGTGGAGGTGTGAGCCACTTCGACGCAGCTGGAGTTCCCGCCGCTGTGGCTCGCCTTGCGCCACGCCACTTCGACGCAGTCCGAGTTCCCGCCGCTGAAAGCCGATTTACGCCAGGTTCCGAAGGTCAGCTCCGACGCTCCCATTCGCTGTGCTCCTCCTTGACGTACTTCCGCAGCAGGGCCAGCGAGTCCGGCACGCTGAGCGCAGCGCCGCACAAGTGCTGGAACGCCAGCCTATACCGCTCCACCTCGGCTTCTTCCTCCAAGAAGAGGGTGCCAGTCAGGTGGTCGATCGCGACCGTGCCGTAGCCGTCGTCGAACCGGAAGCAGTCGAACGGCACGCCCATGGCGATGTGCTCGCCGGCGCGTGTGGGAATGATCTGGAACTGCACGTTCGGCAGTGAAGCCGCCTCCAGCAAGCGGGTCAGCTGGGCGATGTGCACGTCCCGACCGCCGACCGCGCGGAGGACGGCGTCCTCGGTGATCACCGCCCAGACGTCGAGGCTGCCGTCGAGCACCCGGTCTTGGCGCTTGACGCGCAGTTCAACGCGTTGTTCGAGGACGGCCTCTCCGATGCCGGGGTTGGCGGCGCGGATGACGGTGCGGGCGTAGTCCTCGGTCTGGAGGAGACCGGGCACCAAGTCGATCTGGTAGTTCGACACGGCCACCGCGTCGGTCTCCAGCTCCACGAAGTCGATGTTCTCCGGGTTCGCCGACTCGTCGTACACCTGGTACCAGCCGCGGGTTTTCGCGGTCCTGGCGAGGTTGACCATGCTCTCCACGGTCGCCCGGCCCGCGCCGTACAGCTCGCACAGCATCCGCACCTCGTCGGGCTTCGCGCCCAACTGGCAGATCTCCATCTTGGTGATCTTGGGCTGCTTGCAGCCGAGGTGGTCGGCGGCGTCCTCCAGGGACAGGCCCGACTTGAGCCGGAGCTGGCGGAGGCGACGGGCGAGGCGACGCTGCTTGGGAGTCACGTTCCCTCGATCGGGTGAAGATTTGGAATGCGATTCCACAGTAGCTTGCGTGGAATCGAAGGTTGCAGCAACCTAGCAGAACTCGATTCCACCGATAGAGGAGGGTGTTGTGGCTGTTCAGGTGGCCTTCGTCCGGGGTGACACGCCGCTGCGGGCGTGGGTGGACGACGAGACCGGGACGGTCTGCCTCTCGATCGGCCCACCGCCGGGCCAGGTGGTCCTCGGCCTCACCACGAACGGCGCGGACCGGTTGCTGGACGCCGTCCAGCGCGAGCTGAAGATTCTCGACCCGTCCGGCTTCGACTGCGACGACTGCCTGGACACGGGCGAGCAGGGGAACCCCGTGGCACGTGGCGCGGTGAGCCTCCGCGCCTGTCACTGCCCGGCGGCGCGCCGGTAGGCCAGGAGCGTCCGCTCCGCCGTCTTCCGCCACGTGAACTCGGCCGCGTGCGTCCGCCGCGCCGCCTGGGCGGCCGGGGTGGGCGGGGCTTCGACGGCGTCCACCATGGCCGACGCCAACGCCTCCACGTCACCGATCGGCACGTGCACCGCGTGCCCGCCGGCCACCTCGCGCAACGCCGCCACGTCCGTGCACACCACGGGCACGTTGCACGCCAACGCCTCCAGCACCGGCAGCCCGAAGCCCTCGTCGCGCGACGGCAGCACGAGCGCCGCGGCCCCCGCGACGACGCTCCTCAGGTCGACGGCGTTCAGGTACCCGGTCCGCACGACCCGGTCGTCCGCGCTGATCGCGTGCGGCCCGGCCAGGACGAGCGGCGGCAGGGACGGGCGGGTCGCGTGCGCCGCCAGGAGCGTGCCCAGGCCCTTGCGCGGCCCGCCGGCGCCGACGAACAGCAGGTACTCGGACGGCAGGCCGAGGCGTGAGCGCAGGGCCGGCGACGGCGCACGGGCGGCGAACCACGCCGGGTCCACGCCCAGCGGCGTCACGACGATCTTCGACTCGGGCACGCCGAGCCGTTCCGCGACCACCTCGGCCACAGCACGGGTGGGCGTGCAGACGACGTCCGCCCTGGTCGCCGACTTCTGCACCAGTTCGGGGAGCCGCCGGTCGGACGGGGGCAGGTCGCCGGGGGCGTCGAGGAACGCCAGGTCGTGGATGGTGGTCACGCCGCCGGCGCCGATCGTGGGCGGCAGCACGAAGTTGGTGGCGTGCATGACGTCCGTCGGCCCGGCCAGGAACTCCACCGGCGGGAACGGCACCCGCAGCCAGAACTGCCGCAGCAGCCGCGCCGACACGGGCAGGCCGCGCGCCACGACGTCGTGCGGCAGCACGGTCCGCAGCGCCCGCCACCCGCGCAGCGTGAACGCCACCGCCCGCACGTCGACCTCGTCCAGCATCGACGCCAGCTCCTCGGCCAGCGCCGCCGTGTACCGGCCGATGCCGGTCCGGTGCCCGAGCAGCGGGGTGCCGTCGATCAGCACCCGCAGCGGCCTAGCCACGGCCGCGCAACTTCTTCAGCACCCGGCCGGTCGCCCGCCGGGCCACCTCGCCGGGACCGCCGGCGCTGAGGTACTCCTTGACCAGCGCCACGTCCCGCTGCACCTTCTCCCGCCGCCCGAGCGGCCGGTTGCGCACCATGAACGACGACCCCGGCAGCCGGTCGGCGGCGGGCCGCGGGTTGCGGCAGAACGCCGTCAACGGCGCCAGCACGTTCTCCCAGGTGAACCGCTCCCGCACGGCCGCGATCCGCTCGACGCAGCCGGCCGCGAACTCGGCGTCGTACATGACCTTCTCCAGCGCGTCGGCCAGCGCGTCGGCGTCCTCCGACGGCACCACCACGCCGAGGCGCTCGGCGCGCACGAGGTCGGCGAACGAGTCGCCGTCCGTGGTGACGATCGGCAGCCCGGCCCACAGGTAGTCCAACACCCTGGTCCGGAACGCGAACGTCGTCTCCACGTGCTCGTAGTGCGTGGTCACGCCCGCGTTCGCGTCGAGGAGCCAGTTCTGCCGGTCCTGGTAGGGCACCCACGTCTCGTTGAAGAACACGTGCGACCCGACGAGGTCGAGCCGCTTGGCCAACGCGCGGGTCTGCCCGGCGATGTCCATGTCCGGCACCTCGGGGTTCGGGTGCTTCATGCCGAGGAACACCAGCCGCGCGTCCGGCCGGCGCGACCGGAGCCGGTCCACGGCCCGCACCAGCGTCAGCGGGTCGAACCAGCTGTAGACGCCGCCCGCCCACAGCACGACCTTGTCCGACTCGCCGAGGCCCAACGTCGAGCGCAGGCCCGGCCCGGTGCGCTCCGGCGGCTTGCCGGGCAGCCCGAACGGCACCTCGGCGAGCAGCGACCGGACGGTGGGGTCGTTGTCGTAGAGCGAGGGGGTGAGCCGGCCCAGCGCGGTCAGGTGGCCGAGCCAGAAGTGGCGCTGCCGCTCCGACGCGCACAGGAAGAAGTCGCCGCGCGCCAGCTGGTCGTTGATGACCTTCGTGACCCCGACCAGGTCCAGCTCGCGCTGCTCGTCGCTCGCGTCCTTGCCCTGTTCGAGGAGTTCGAGGTGCATCGGGTCGTAGATGTCGCAGACCACGACCTTCGTGGACGACGGCTTCTTCAGCTCGGGCACGAATTCCAGCACGTGGCCCTGCACCACGATGACGTCCGCCCACTCGACCTGCGCGCCGAGGTCGCGCCGGGCGACCCGCAGGACGGGGAACGCGGCCTCGGGCGGCGCGCACAGCGGGTTGATCGTGACCAGCCGCACCTCGTGCTCGGCGGACAGCACGTCGGCCATGTTCCACGCCCGGATCGCGGGGCCGGCCATCTTCTCGGAGATCGCGTCGCCGGTGACCACCAGCACCCGGCGCGGCCGGCCGAACACCTCGTCCAGCCCGAACACCTCGACCAGCACGTCGTGCGCGGCGAGGTAGCGGGGCAGCGGGTAGGCGGGCTCCATCGCCTTGCGCATCAGCGGCACGAGGTCCGCGTCCGACACGCGGCGCGCGGCCTGCTCGGCCTTGCGCGACTCGGCCAGCGACGGCAGCAGCTCCACGAACTGGTCGATCGCGAGGAGCCCGGCCAACGCCTGGCGCGACACCGGCACGGGCGCCCGGTCGTCGGCGGGGTCGGCGGGACGGCGCGTGATCTCCAGCTGGGTGGCGTCCAGCTCGCCGCGCGCGGTCGCCCGGCGGACCGCCAGGGCCAGCGCGGCGGGCAGCACCCTGGCCAGCGTCTCGTCGGAGAAGTTCTTGTACAGCGCGGCGAGTGCGTTGCGCTCCAGCAGGTACAGCTCACGACTGCTGTCCACTGTGGACATCGATGCGTGGTGCTTGTGGTAGGTCAGGGACGTCGGCACGTACCGGACGCGCCAGCCGCGCAGGTTCATCCGCCAGCCGAGGTCGACGTCCTCGTAGAACATGAAGAACCGCTCGTCGAACCCGCCCAGCTCGCGGAACAGGCCGGTCCGCGCCACGAGCGCCGAGCCCGTGCCGAACAGCACGTCGCGCGGCGTGTCGTGGCTGCCGTCGTCCGGCAGGCCGGCGTGCCGCTTGTAGCCCATGCCGAACCAGGTGAGGCCCGCGTCCACGAAGTCGATCTCGCGGCCGTCCCAGTCGAGGACCTTGCTCGCCACCGCGCCGACGGACGGCTCGGCGCGCAGCACCCGCACCGCCTCGCGCAGCCAGTCCCGGTGGGGGCGGGCGTCGTTGTTGAGGAACGCGACGACCGAGCCGCGCGCGCTCCGCACGCCCAGGTTGCAGCCGCCGGCGAAGCCGAGGTTGGCCGGGGACTCGATCACCTCGGCGTCCGGCACGGCGGTGCGGATGCGGTCCGCGCCACCGTCGCCCGAGGCGTTGTCGACCACGACGACCTGGAGTTTGTCCGCCGGGTAGCTCAGGTCGCCGAACAGCGAGCGCAGGCAGGTGATGGTGTCGTCGGCGCCGCGGTAGTTGACCACGACCACCGTCACGTCAGGCAGGGTCCCTTGCTCCACGCGCTAACTCTGCCTCATCACGCTCCGCAGCGTGCGGTGAAGGTGCGTTATGCCTCGACCAGGGCGTCCGCGGGTCGCGCCCGTCCGACCACCCGACGCTCCCCTAACGGCCCGCCCACTCCCGCCACACCACGCGCCGGTCCACGGTCGCACGCCGGCCGATCCGCCATCGCTGGATCACCGTGACCGGCAGCCTCGCCAGCACCTCCAGCAGCACCTGCAGGCGCAGCGGGACGCGGAAGTTGCCGGCGTCGGGCACGTTCCGCCGGACCGGCAGCAGGGCGGTGATCGCGGCGAACCGGGCCACCTCGCGCGCCGCCGCGGCCAGGGGGGCGCAGCGCAGCAGCGTCAGCAGCCGGTTGCGCTCGTTCCAGCGGTGGAACCGGCGGGAGCCGGGGTTGGTGCTGGCGCCGTGCCGGTGGCGGACCCGCGCCGGCCCGACCGACAGCACCCGGTGGCCCGCGAGCCGCAGCCGCCACGCCGTGTCGGTGTCCTCGTAGTAGCAGAAGAACGCGGCCGGGACGCCGCCGACGTGGTCGAGGGCGTCCTTGCGGAGCAGGGCCGCGCCGCCGCAGAAGCCGAACACCTCGCGCCCGGCGAGGAGCAGGTCGGCGCCGTGGCCGTCGGCGGTGAGCCGCACGCCGACCGACTGGGTCGAGCCGTCGGGCAGCACCATGGACGCGGTCGCGGCGGCGGCGTCCGGCGTCGCGTCGAGGGCGTCCTCGAGGGCGGCCAGCCAGCCGTCGTCGGGCGTCGCGTCGTCGTTCAGCCAGGCCACGTACCGGGTGCCGACCAGCGGCAACGCCGCCGCGAGACCACCCGCGTACCCCCGGTTGACGGGCAGGCGCAGCACCTCGGGGCGGCTCGGGTGGGCCGCGACCAGGGCGGCCGTGCCGTCGTCGGACGCGTTGTCCACCACGAGTGTCCGGTGTGGACGTTGCCGGGCGAGGGCGTCGAGGCAGGCGGTGATGTGCTCGCGGCCCCGCCACGTCACCACGACGACCGTCGTGCTGGGGATCGACACGGCGTGAGACGGTACGCGATGTGCCGAACCTCGTCGTGCTGACCGAGCAGTTGCTGGCGCCGGTGCCGGGCGGCACCGGCCGGTACACGCGCGAGCTGGCCGCCGCCCTGGCCGCCACCGCGCCGGACGGGTGGACCGTCACCGGGGCCGTGAGCAGGCACTCCGACGTGTCGGCGGCCGAGGTGCCCGGCGTGCTCGGCCCCAGGGTGCTGCCGCTGCCCCGGCGTGCGCTGATCGCGGCGTGGGAGCGGGGCGTGCCGTACTGGCCCGGCGGCGACTCGGTGCACGCCTTCACGCCGTTCGCGCCGCCGCGCGGGCGGGTGGTGGTGACCGTGCACGACACCGTGCCGTGGACCCACCCGGAGACGTTGACGCCGCGTGGCGTGGTGTGGCACCGGCGGGTGATCGGGCGGGTCGTGGCGCGGGCCGGCGCGGTCGTCGTGCCCACGTCGGCGGTGGCCGACGAGCTGCGGCGGCACGCGCCCGGACCGGCGCCCGTCCACGTGGTGGGCAACGGCGTGACGGCGTTCCCGGCGGAGGAGCCGGTGGACGTGCCGCCCCGGTACGTGCTGGCGATCGGCACCGTCGAGCCGCGCAAGGGCTTCGACCTGCTCGCCGACGCCACCGCCGAGCTGGACGTCCCGCTCGTCGTGATCGGCCCGCAGGGGTGGGGCGGGGTGGACCTGCGCGCGCCCCACGTCCACCTGCTGGGACGGCTCGGGGACGCGCAGCTGGCCTTCGTGCTGCGGCGGGCGTCCGTGCTGGCCGCGCCCAGCCTGGCCGAGGGGTTCGGGCTGCCCGTGGTGGAGGCGATGGCGGCCGGCGTGCCCGTGGTGCACTCCGACGCGCCGGCGCTGGTGGAGGTGGCCGGGGGAGCGGGGGTGGCGGTGACGCGCGGTGACCGCGAGGCGCTGGTCACGGGGCTGCGCGCGGTGCTGTCCGACCCCGGCCTCGCCGAGCGGCTGGTCACCGCGGGCCGCGCCCGAGCCCGCGCGTTCACCTGGGAGAACGCCGCCCGGTCGGTGTGGGCCATCCACCTCGGGTTGCGTGATTAACCCACCGTTTGCACCATTCCCGGCCAAGCCGCACGTCGCCCGCCGTACCCTTCAGCGCGTGTCACCCGTCGAACCCAGCGTGCTGATCGACGCCACCGCCGTCCCCGCCGACCGAGGTGGCGTCGGACGGTACGTGGACTCCCTGGTGGCCGCCCTGGACTCGGACGGGGCGCGGCTCAGCGTGGTGTGCCAGCCCCGGGACGCCGAGCTGTACACGTCCCTCGCGCCGAGGTCCCGCGTCATCCCGGCGGCGGACGCCGTGGCGACCCGCACGGCCCGCCTGACCTGGGAGCAGACGACGCTGCCGCGGCTCGCCGCCCGCCTCGGCGTCACCGTCGTGCACTCGCCGCACTACACCGTGCCGCTGGCGAACCGGGCGGCCTCCGTCGTGACGCTGCACGACGCGACCTTCTTCACCGACGCGGTGCTGCACTCGTCGGTGAAGGCGCGGTTCTTCCGGGCCTGGACGCGGGCGTCGCTGCGGCGCGCCGCGCTGTGCATCGTGCCGTCGCGGGCGACGGCGGACGAGCTGACCCGCGTGGCCGGCGCGGACCGGCGGCTCCTGCACATCGCGCAGCACGGCGTGGACACCGAGCGGTTCCACCCGCCCACGCCCGAGGAGGTCGTGGCGGTCCGGCGGATGCTGTCGCTGGGCGACGCGCCGTACGTGGCGTTCCTGGGCGCCCTGGAGCCGCGCAAGAACGTCCCGGCGCTCATCCGCGGGTTCGCGCAGGCGTGCCGCGACCGGCCCGACCCGCCCGCGCTGGTGCTCGCCGGGCAGCCCGGCTGGGACAGCCAGGTGGAACGCGCGCTGGACGCCGTGCCGCACCGCATCCGCGTGCTCCGGGCCGGCTACCTGCCGTTCCCGTCGCTGGCCGGGTTCCTCGGCGGCGCGGAGCTGGTGGCCTACCCGTCGCTGGGCGAGGGGTTCGGCCTGCCCGTGCTGGAGGCGATGGCCTGCGGCGCGGCCGTGCTGACCACCCGGCGGCTCAGCCTGCCCGAGGTGGGCGGCGACGCGGTGGCGTACTGCGGCGTCGGCGCGGGCGACATCGCGGCGGCGCTGGCCGAGCTGCGGGACGACCCGGCCCGGCGCGACGCGCTGGCCGCGGCCGCGGTGGTGCGGGCGAAGGACTTCTCCTGGTCCACGTCGGCCGCCCGCCACCGCGTGGCCTACGAGCGCGCGGTCCGCAACCACCGCCGCTGACGTCCCGCCACATCGCGCGCGACCAGCTCACGGGCCGGTGCCGGCGGCATCGCGGGATCGCTCGCCGCCGCCGTGACCAGGGAAGTCGTCGCGCGGACAGCACGCGGCGGAGTATCAGCACCTCGCGGTCGGCGACGATCGGCGGCGTCCCGGTGGATTTCGATACCCCCTGGGGGTATGGTGTACGGCATGAAGGCAACCTGGTCCATGGCAATCTCCGCGACGCTGCACTGCCTCACCGGCTGCGCCATCGGCGAAGTGCTCGGCATGGTCATCGGCACGGCCATCGGCCTGCCCAACTGGGGCACCGTGGTGCTGGCCGTGACGTTGGCGTTCTTCTTCGGCTACGCGCTCACCCTGCGCGGCGTGCTGAAGACCGGCGTCGGCTTCGGCGCGGCGGTCAAGGTGGCGCTCGCCGCCGACACCGTGTCCATCGCCGTGATGGAGGTCGTCGACAACGCGATCATGCTGGCCGTGCCCGGCGCGATGGAGGCCGGCGTGTCGAGCCTGCTGTTCTGGGGCGCGCTCGCGTTCTCCCTCGCGGTGGCGTTCGTGGTGACCGTGCCGGTGAACCGGTGGCTGATCTCGCGCGGCAAGGGGCACGCCGTCGTGCACCACGCCCACCACCACTAGGGTGGCCGGCGTGACGCGTTACGGAGACGGGCTGGCGGTGGTGACCGTCACCTACTCGCCCGGTGAAACACTGGACACCTTCCTGTCCACGTTGTCGTCGGCGACCACCCGGCCGGTGTCGGTGGTGCTGGCGGACAACGGGTCCACCGACGGCGTGCCGGAACGCGCGGCCGCGGAGCACGAGCACGTGACGTTCCTGCCGACCGGCGGCAACCTCGGGTACGGCGCGGGCGCCAACCGCGGCGTCGCGTCGCTGCCCGACTCGGTCGGCTGGGTCGTCGTGGCCAACCCGGACCTGTCGTGGGGTGTCGGCAGCCTGGACGCGCTGCTGGAAGCCGCCAAGCGGTGGCCGCGCGGCGGCGCGTTCGGGCCGTTGATCCGGGAACCGTCCGGCGCCCTCTACCCGTCCGCCCGCCTGCTGCCGTCGTTGGGCCGCGGCCTCGGGCACGCCGTGTTCTCGCACCTCTGGCCGTCGAACCCGTGGACGCGCCAGTACCGGCAGGAGCAGGCGGCGCCGGAGGAGCGCACCGCGGGCTGGCTGTCCGGGTCGTGCCTGCTGCTGCGGCGCGAGGCGTTCGACTCGATCGACGGCTTCGACCCCCGCTACTTCATGTACTTCGAGGACGTCGACCTGGGCGACCGCCTCGGGCGCGCCGGCTGGCTGAACGTCTACGTCCCCGAAGCCGAGGTCGTGCACATCGGCGGCCACTCCACCCAGCGCTCGTCGAACCGGATGCTGGCCGCCCACCACTCCAGCGCCTACCGCTACCTGGCCGACCGCCACCGCGGCCCGCTGTGGGCGCCGGTCCTCCTGGCCGTCCGCCTCGGCCTCGGCCTCCGGCTGCGCCTGCTGACCCGCAAGGCTCGCTGAGCCGATCCGGTGATCACCGGCCAACCGCCTCCGTGACGCGGTCGCCGTCCGGATGATATCCGGATGCGTCGCTCCTACTCGTACACCGACGCGGTGAAGCTGCTCGGCGGCGACACCGGGCTCGTCAAGTTGCTCGACCACGTCTCGGCGGCGGCCGTGCTGGCGACGGGTGGGATCGACCTGCTCGACGCGCGGACCGAGGTGGTCCGCGTCGGCAAGCAGGTCCTGTCGACGGTGCGCGAGCGGGCGAACGGCCTGCACCGCGTCGACCGGACCCGGTTGCTCGAAGCCGCGCACGGCATCGTCGTGACGACCTCGTTCTTCGAGGCGGTGGACGAGGTCGGGCTCCCGTTCGACGTCAGGATCGGCAAGGGCGAGCAGTTGGCCCTGGTCGGCGCGGACCGGCCGGCGTCGAAGCGCAAGGTGGACCTCGTCGCGGCGCTGCTGCGCGCCGAGATCCCGCTGCCGAGCCCGGATCAGCCGCCGGAGACCGTCGCCTCGCATCTCACGGCGTTCTACGAGGACAAGGTCAGCGAGGTCGTCGACTTCCTCAGCGGCTTCGAAGCCTGGTACGCCCTGACGCCGGACGAGCACGCCTGCTTCGGCAAGGCGACGGTGCTCGAAGTGCCGGAGATCGCCCTGGCCCGCTACCGGGCGCACTACCGGCAACTGGCGTTGGACTGCCCGGAGTTCGCGGTGTGGACGACGGGCATCGAGCACGCCGCGACCCGTTCCGAGATCCGCGGGCAGCGGACGGCGTTGGAGGACATGCGGGACCTGCTGGCACGGCTCGCGGGCTCCCAGGCGCCGGACGAGCGCCGGAACGCGCTGGCCCGCACCTACCGCGCCGTCCTGCGCCGCCCGATCGTGGACGGCGACGTCCCGGCCTGGCTGGTCCTGCCGACGTTGGAGCAGGCGTACGTGTCGCCGAGCTTCAAGGCCGTCCAAGTCCGCCAGGGTGACGACGTCAGCCAGGAGAGCTGGTGGTCGCCGCAACCGGTCCGTTCCGACCTGGACGACTACCTCGCCGGCTACCTCACCTCGTCGCAGGCGACGGTGGAACCCCTCGTCGTGCTGGGGCAACCCGGCGCGGGCAAGTCGCTGCTAACGAAGATGCTGGCCGCGCAGCTGCCGCCGGAGGACTTCCTGCCTATCCGGGTGGTGCTGCGGGACGTGCCCGCCGACGCCACGTTGCAAGAGCAGGTCGAGGACGCCATCACGCGCGCGACGGGCGAGCGGTTGAACTGGCCCGACCTCGCCCGGGCCGCCGCGCCCGCCGTCCCCGTCGTCCTGCTGGACGGCTTCGACGAACTGCTCCAGGCCACCGGCGCCAGCAGGTCCGACTACCTGGCGCAGGTGCGCGAGTTCCAGCGCCGCGAGTCCGACCAGGGACGTGCGGTGATCGTCGTCGTGACCAGCCGCACCGCCGTGGCGAACCGCGCCCGGTTCGCCGGTTCCACCGTGGTGCTGAAGGTGGAGCCGTTCGGCGACGAGCAGGTGCGTCGCTGGCTGGAGGTGTGGAACTCCGCCAACCCCGGAGCGGTGCTGGACCCGGAGGTGGCGTTGAGGTTCGAAGACCTCGCCGGCCAACCACTCCTGTTGTTCATGCTCGCGCTGTACAACGCGGACGGGAACGCGTTGCGGGAGGAGGACGGCGCCGAACTCGCCGAGGCGACCTTGTACGAGGAGCTGTTGACCCGGTTCGCACGCCGTGAGGTCGCCAAAAGCCTTCAAGGGGCGCTCGAAGACCAAGTCGCCGAAGCCGTGGAAGAGGAGCTGAAACGGCTCTCGGTGATCGCGTTCGCGATGTTCAACCGGGGCGTGCAGTGGATTGACGAGACCGAACTCGACGATGACCTGAACGCCCTGTTGTCGACCGGGGTGCGAGGTGGCCCGGACCGGCGACTCCGCCTGACGTCGGCCCAGTTGGCGGTGGGCCGGTTCTTCTTCGTCCACGCGGCCCGGGCGGCGCACGGCGGCCGGGTGTTGCAGACGTACGAGTTCCTGCACGCCACGTTCGGCGAATACCTCGTCGCCCGACTCGTCCACCGCGTGTCGCTCGACGTCCTCGAGAGGAAGCGGCTGGCGTCGGCGTCCCGGTACGGCGGTCAGGAGGCCGGTGCGGGTTGGCTGGAACCGGTGTTGTCGTTCGCGCCGCTGACCACCCGCGCGCCCGTGCTCTCATTCCTGCGGGAGCTGTTCACAGGGACTCCCGAAGCGGACCGCGTGGCGATGTACGACCTGTTCACCGGTCTGGTGGGGACGGCCCAGCACCACCCGCCCGGCACCGAACACCCGGATTACACGCCCAGGGGCTTGCCTGTCGCTCGGCGCATCGCGGCTTACACGGCGAACCTGGTCGCGCTCACCGTCGTGGTGCGCGGGCGGTTGGCGGTGGCGGACCTCGACCGGAACACGTCCGCACGGGACGCCTGGCAGGCTTTGACGCTGCTGTGGCAGTCGCAACTCGCCGCAGAGGAGTGGGACAGCCTCACCACGGAACTGAGCGCCGACCACGACGGATCGCGGTTGGAGATCGTGGCGGACGACAGGTGGCCGTTCCGGCGAGTCGACCTGGCCTCGCTGTTCGACCTTGACGTGAGCTCCGGGCATCCGCCGTTCTTCATGCTGGAATCTCTTGCCGGGATGCGCCAGTGGGAGAACCTCCGCGCGTCTCGGCACGGGGGCCATGCCCTGCACACCCTTGAACCACTGATGCACGAGTTCGATCACACCCTCGACCTGGTCGTGGAGCACCAAGGGCGGACTGTCTCACTCGCCTATCTGCTGGTGACGGCGCTGGCCGCATCCGACGCGGAGCAGCGGCTCGGGGCGTACACCACCGCACTCTCGGTGGTCTTCAGCGAGCTCGTCGCCTTGGGCGGCCGTTATCGGACAGTGCTCTTCAGCGCCCTGTCCCACGACCCGGCGGTCACCGTGGACCTACTCGAACAGGTGGTCGCGTACGGCATGGAAGACCTGCAGGTCGCATTCGCGCCATTGGTCGGATGCGCGTTGCGCCTGTTGTCGAAGGTCGGCGCCTCCCACGCCGGCGCGGTGAAGTTGCTCGACGACCTGTTCTCGGCGTCGAGCCCTCTCAACTGGCCGATCCAAGTCGCCGAAACGTTGGTCTGCTTCATCGAGTTGAGGATCCGGATCGGAATAGGCGCAGAGGTGCGAATCTTCCAGGACCTTCCGGCGCTGTTGCGGCAACTCGATCTTGACGCGATCATCGAGTACGACAAGGGCCTGTTCGCACGGTTGACGCGAGCGGTCGAGTCGGTCGGACTCGGTGATCACATGGCGCGGTAGTCGCGGGGGGCGAAGCGGGGACCGAAGCGCGGCTTCCGGAAGCCCGAGGCGAGCACGTACCGGACGGCGCGGTGGCGTTGCGGGACGTACGGGGACAGGACGTCGGCCATGCCGTCGTCGTCCAGCGGTCCCCCCGTCAACGCCCAGCCGACCAGCCCCGCCAGGTGGAAGTCGCCGAAGCTCACGGCGTCCGGGTCGCCCCACGCGCGCTGCGCCACCTCGGCCGCCGTCCACACGCCGACGCCCGGCACCTTGCGCAGCAGGTCCCGGCCCGCCTCACCGCCCAGCTCGGCCGCCCGCTCCAACCGGTGCGCCACCTGCGCCGCCGCGATCAACGCCCGCCGCCTGCCGCCGTCCACGCCGGCGCGGTGCCACTCCCAGTCGGTGACGCCCAGGATCGCCCTCGGCGTCGGCGGCACGCACATGCCGGTGACACCCGGCGCGGGTGTGCCGAACCTCCGGCACAGCTCGCGGTACGAGCGGAACGCCTCGGTGCTCGTCACCTTCTGCTCCAGGATCGCGGGCAGCAGCGAGTCCCAGACCCGGCCCGTCCGGCCGAGCCGGATGCCGGGCGACCGCCGCCGCGCCTCCGCGATCAACGGGTGGTGGCACTCGAACGCCGAGTCGTCGTCCTCCGCGCCCAGCAACGCGGGCAGCCCGTCGAGCAGCCACTCCGCGCCGTCACCCCACGCGTCCGCCTCCACCACGCCGGCCGCGCGGCGGACGTGCAGGGTGCCCGGCCCGACCGGCGTGTTCGCCGCCAGCCACACGCCGTCCCCGGCGCGGAACGCGAGGTCCGCCGGCCCGCGCCGCAACGGCCCGAGCACCGCGCCGAGGTCCAGCGGGAACGGCGGCGACCACGTCCTAGGCACTAGACATCAGCGGAGAACCGCACTCCGCCCTCGGGCAGCACCACACCCGGCCACACCCTGGCCCCGCCGATCAGCTCGCACCGCGCGCCGACCACGGCGTTGTCGCCGATCACCGCGTCCACCACCACGGCGCCGGCCTGCACCAGCGCGTTCACGCCGAGCACGCTGCGCTCCACGCGCGCGCCCTCGCCGACCACCGCGCCGTCGAACAGCACCGAGCCGTCCACCACGGCGCCCGCCGCGACCGTGCAGCCCGCGCCGACCGTCGAACCGCCCGTGACGACGGCGTCCGCGTCCACGGCGGCGCCTCCCAGCACCACCGCGTCGCCCGTCAGCTCCAGCGCGGCGCTCGGCGCGACACCGCGCACCAGGTCGGCCGAGCCCTGCACGAACGCGGCGGGCGTGCCGAGGTCCAGCCAGTACGACGCGTCGACGTGCCCCTGCAACCGCGCGCCGGACGCGAGCAGCCCCGGGAACGTCTCCCGCTCCACCGACACCGGCCGACCGGCCGGGATGCCCTCGACCACCTCGCGGCGGAACACGTAGCAGCCCGCGTTGATCTGGTTCGTCGGCGGGTTCTCCGTCTTCTCCAGGAACGCGGTGACGCGGCCCTCCTCGTCCGTGGGCACGCAGCCGAACCGGCGCGGGTCGTCCACCCGGACCAGGTGCAGCGTCACGTCGGCCTCGGCCTCGCGGTGGGTGTCGACGACGGCGCGCAGGTCGACCCCGGACAGGATGTCGCCGTTGAAGACCACCACGTCGCGTTCGCGCAGCTTGTGGGCGACGTTGCGGATCGCGCCCGCGGTGTCCAGCGGCACGTCCTCGACCACGTACTCCAGCTCCAGCCCGAGCGACGCGCCGTCACCGAAGTGCTCCTGGAAGACCTCCGCCTTGTACGACGTGCCGAGCACGACGTGGCTGATGCCCGCTTCCCTGATCCGCGACAGCAAGTGGGTGAGGAACGGCACCCCGGCGGTCGGCAGCATGGGCTTGGGGGCGGACAGGGTCAGCGGTCGAAGCCGGGTTCCCTTGCCCCCGACCAGAACCACTGCCTCGGCGCCTTGCAGCTCCGACATGCCGTTTTTCCTCCTCCGCTTACTTCCACCCGTAGTTTGCGAATACTCTGGCACGAGCACTCCGGCGGCACGGGCGGTGGTCCCGTGCCGGCGGGCGTCACCGATCGGCACGCCGGCGTCCCAGCCGGCCCAAGGCACCCGCAGGAGAGATCCGGATGGACCCCCGCGCTCGGGCCGACGCGGCGCTCGCCCGTGCTCGTGCACGTGGCATCCACGTCGTCACGCCGGACAACATGACGTCCCCGATGGACTCGTCGGCGACCCAGCAGATCCCGCGCGCGGTGGTGAACGCGGCGGACCCGCGCGACAACGACCCGGACTCGACGATGGTCCTGGCCGCGCACGTCGCCGCGGGCCGGCCGGCGCCGCAGCACCAGCCCGCCGCCCAGCAGACCCAGCACCAGGCGCCGCAACCTGCCCAGCAGCCGGCCGCCGCCCAGCAGCCCAACGCCCAGCAGCAGGCCCACCAGCCCGCCCCGCCGCACCAGAACCAGCAGCAGCCGCCCCAGCAGCAGCACGGCCCCGAGACCCAGGAACTCCGCGTCGCCCCCGGCCCCGTGCCGACGGTCCAGCAGGTGCCCACCTCCCGGCCGTCGCTGTCGCAGCGCCTGTCGGGCGGCCAGGACCAGCACCGCCCCGGTCTGTCGCAGCGCCTCAACGGCGGCGGCGAGGGCTGATCACCCGACCGGGCGACGGCGCGACCCGAACCCGGCGACGCCTGACCGCTGAACGCCGCCAGAGCCCGGTGCGGCCGGCGCGGCCCGGCCCACCGGGGTCGAGCCGGTTCAGCGCAGTCGCGTCAGGGCGGCGGCGATCATCGGGCGCAGGTCGTCCACGTCGGGCGGCAGGGCGTCGAGCGGCCACCACCGCAGGTCCACCGACTCGGCACTGCGCGCCGCCCGCGCGTCGACCGGCGCGCGCACCAGGAACCGCACGTCGAAGTGACGGGTCGGCTTGCCCAGCGAGCACGTGATCGGGTGCACGTCCAGGTGGATCGGCTCGGGCTCGATCACCAGCCCGTCGATGCCCGACTCCTCCGTCGCCTCCCGCAACGCGGCGGCGGCCAGCGTGGTGTCGGACGGCTCGCAGTGCCCGCCCAGCTGGAGCCACCGGCCCACCCTCGGGTGCAGGGTGAGCAGCGTCTCGTCACCCGCCGCGTTGAGCACCAGCGCGGACGCCGTGAGGTGCCCCGGCTCGCACGACCGCAGGCACGCGTCCGGGCGGGCGGCGAGGAACCCCAGGTAGGCCTGGCGGAGCGACTCCTGGGTCGGGTCGGCGGGACGCCAGGCGCCCAGGGTCGACACGGCGTCGTCGTGCGGGCTCACAGCTCCAGGAACCTCTCGTCCACGTCACCGGCGGCACGCGGGGTCAGCTCCGACTCCGGGTGCCCGATCGCCACCGCGCCCAGCGGCTCCCAGTCGGTCGGCAGGTCGAGCACGTCCCGCACCACGTCGGCGCAGAAGATCGTGGACGACACCCAGCACGACCCGAGCCCTTCGGCGGCCAGCGCCACCAGCAGCCCCTGCACGGCCGCGCCGCCGGCGATGGTGAACATGGTGCGTTCCGCCGCCGACCGCCGCTCGTCCGGGTAGTCGTGCGCGCCGGCCCGCACCAGGAACGGCAGGACGATCTCCGGCGCGTTCCGCAGGAAGTCGCCGCGCGCCACCCGCGCCTCGACCCGCTCGTCGGACAGCCCGTCCGCGCGCAGGTCGGCCCGCCACTGCTCGCGCATCGCGTCCAGCAGGGCGTCACGCCGGGCGGTCGGCCGCACGAACCGCACCGGCCGCGTGTGGTGCGGCGCGGGCGCGGA
>NZ_JBHTLK010000141.1:0-17989 GCF_042678885.1 Saccharothrix hoggarensis | reverse complement strand
CGCCGTGGCCGGTTCGCCCTCGGCGGTCGGGGCGGGCTGGCTCGGGGCTGGCCGGGTCGGGGCGGGCTGGGTGTGGCCGGTTGAGGGCGCGGCGGGCTGGGTCGGGGCGGCTTGGGGCGGTGGCACGGTGGCGAGTGCCTGCGCGCTGCCCACCCGGTGCAGCTCCAGTCCCACCGCCTCCAGGCGGCGGCCCAGGTGGCCGAGTTCGTCTGCCAGCCTTATCAGGGGTTCCTGCCCAGTCCCGGTCATGTGACCAGGGTCGCCCCTTCCCGGTGTATCCGGAATCCGTACCTCTACTCAGTCCCGGTACCGAACAGGTCACGCCGGCACCTGGCACAGTGCCCACCGTGACGGTTCTCGTGCTCGGTTCGGCCAACGCCGACCTCGTCGTGTCCGTGCCGCGTCGTCCCGCCGGCGGTGAGACGGTGCTCGGTGGCGACACCGTCGTCCTGCCCGGTGGGAAGGGCGCCAACACCGCCGTGGCCGCCGCGCGCCTGGGAGCCTCGGTCGCCTTCGTCGGCGCGGTGGGCGCGGACCAGTACGGGGAGCTGCTGCGGCGGTCGTTGTCGGAGTCGGGTGTGCGGACGGACTTCGTGCGCACGTCGGACCGCCCCACCGGCCTGGCCTACATCACCGTCACCCCGGACGGCGAGAACTCGATCGTCGTCGCGCCCGGCGCGAACTCGGACCTCGGTGTGTCCGATGTGGACGCCCTGACCTGGGACGACGTGTCGGTGCTGGTGTGCTCGCTCGAAGTGCCGGTGCCGACGGTGCGGCACGCCGTCCGTGCCGCCGCGGCCCGCGGGGTGCGGCCGGTGCTGAACCTGTCGCCCGTGGTGGACGTGCCGGCCGACACGCTCGCCCTGCTCGACCCGCTGATCGTGAACGAGCACGAGGCCGCGTCGCTGGCGTCGTCGTTCGCCGGACTGCTGGACCTGGGTCCGCGGTCCGCCGTGGTCACGTTGGGCGCGCGCGGCGCGGCCGTCGTCACGCCGTCCGGTGTGGTCGAAGTGGACGCGCCGGAGGTGTCCGCTGTGGACACCACGGGCGCCGGTGACGCGTTCGCGGGCGCGTTGGCGTTCGGGCTGTCGTCGGGCTCGTCGCTGGTGGAGGCGGCCCGGTTCGCGGCACGGGTGGCCGCGCTGTCGGTGACGGCGGCGGGCGCGCAGCCGTCGTACCCGACGTCGGAGGACGTCCGGAGAACCGGGTGAGGCCCGGTGCGACCCCGGCGTGGCCCCGGCGTGGAGGGCGTCGGCGGTAACCGGGTGACCTGGGCGCTGCCGCCCGAGGCGGTGGGTGCTGCCGTCGGGGGCGGTGCGGCTTTCTGGGGTAGCGGGTTCGGCGCGAGTGGCGTTGGCTGGTCCTTCACGTCCCGTGGACCCGAAGGGTATGGTCTAGACCATGTCGAGCGCGCGGCTGAGCGGTGTCGGGGTCAGTTCCGGTCGGGCTTCCGGGCCGGTGGTCCGGGTGGCCGAACCGCTGGGTGAGCCGCCCGCGTCGCCCCCGCCCGCGGACCCGGCGGCCGAGGCGGCGCGGATCAGGCCCGCCGCCGACGTCGTCGTGGCCAGGCTGCAGGCGCGGGCCGCCACCGTCACCGGGGACGCCAAGGACGTGCTGGAGACGACCGCCGCGATGGCGGCCGACCCGGCGTTGCTGTCCCAGGCCGAGAAGCTCGTGGCGTCCGACTCGCTGCCCGCCGCACGGGCCGTGCACCAGGCCGCGGCCGGGTTCATCTCCGCCCTCGAAGCCGCCGGCGGGTACATGGCCGAACGGGCCCGCGACGTGCGGGACGTGCGCGACCGGCTCGTCGCCGAGCTGCTCGGCCTCGCCGCGCCCGGCGTGCCCGACCTGACGTCGCCGTCCGTGCTGGTGGCGCGCGACCTCGCCCCCGCCGACACCGCCGGGCTCGACCCGTCCAAGGTGTTGGCGCTGGTCACCGAGGAAGGCGGGCCGACCTCGCACACCGCGATCCTGGCTCGTTCGCTGGGCATCCCGGCCGTCGTCGCGTGCCGCGGCATCCTCGACCTCGACGTGCCCGCCCTCCTCGTGGACGGCGACACCGGCGTGGTGCAGGCGTCCGACGGCACGGTCCGCGCGGCGCACGTCGCCGGGCGCGCCGAGTGGAACGGCGTCGGCGTGCTGCGCGACGGGTACCGGGTGAAGGTGCTCGGCAACGTCGGCTCGCCCGCGGACGCCGTCGCGGCCGCCGCCGGTGGCGCCGAGGGCGTCGGCCTGTTCCGGACCGAGTTCTGCTTCCTGTCGGCGTCGACCGAGCCGTCCGTCGCCGACCAGCGCGAGGCGTACGCGGCGGTGCTCGCGCCGTTCGCGGGCAAGCCGGTGGTCGTGCGGACCCTCGACGCCGGCGCGGACAAGCCCCTGGCGTTCCTGTCGCCCGAGCCGGAGCCGAACCCGGCGCTGGGCGTGCGCGGCCTGCGCGTCGCGTTCGACCGGCCGGACGTGCTCGAACGCCAGCTCGAAGCGATCGCCCTGGCCGCCGCCGACACCGACGCCGAGGTGTCCGTGATGGCGCCCATGGTCGCGACCGCCGCCGAAGCCGGGTGGTTCGTGGAACGCGCGCGTGCGGCCGGCCTCCGGCGTGCCGGCGTGATGATCGAGATCCCGGCGGCGGCCCTGGTGGCCCGCGAGGTCCTGGCCGTGGTCGACTTCGTCTCGATCGGCACGAACGACCTCGCGCAGTACGTGTTCGCGGCGGACCGCCAGGTCGGCGCGGTGGCCGCCCTCAACGACCCGTGGCAGCCCGCCCTGCTCCGGATGATCAAGCTCGTCGGGGACGCGGGCACGGCGCTCGGCAAGCCGGTGGGCGTCTGCGGCGAGGCCGCCGCCGACCCGTTGCTGGCGTGCGTGCTGACCGGGTTGGGCGTGACCAGCCTGTCGATGAACCACACCGCGCTGTCGGGCGTGGGCGCGAAACTCGCGTCGACCAGCTTCGACCTGTGCCAACTGGCCGCCGCCGCGGCACTCGCCGCCGCCGACCCGGCCGCCGCCAAGCTGGCGGCCCGCGCGCCGCATTGACATGGCCGCTGCTCCGCAGGCGGCGGCACGGTCGCCTGGAAGTCGGTCGTTCCCGCCTGATTTCGTGACGATCGAAAAGCGTGATCGCCACGAAATGAGTCGCGAACGACCGACGCGACCGTGCACATGGCTGCTGCTTCGCAGGCGGCGGCACGGTCGCTGCGACCTCGCGTGAACGTGGTCTAGGGCGCTGCGGCTTGTAGGGCGTCGCGGACCAGTTTGATCAGCGGGTGGTCCTCGCTGCCCCGGCGCACTGCCGCGACCACCCGGCGCAGCGGGGCGGTGCCGCACACCGGGACGCCCCGCACCGCGTTGCGCGGCACCAGCGCCACGCCGGCGCCGGCCCGCACCAAGGCGTCGATGGCCCGGAAGTCGTCGGACGTGTGCCTGATGCGCGGCGCGAAGCCGGCGTGCTCGCAGGCCAGCTCCACGACGTCCCGCACCGGGTTGCCGGGCAGCGGCACGACCCAGTCGTCGTCCGCGAGGTCCGCCAGGTCGACGTCACCCCGCCCCGCCAGCCGGTGACCGCCGGGCAGCACCACGTCGAACGGCTCGGTGTACAGCGGGAACCTGGTCAGCCGCCGGTCGTCGGTCCGCGGCCTGTACTCCTCGGTGATCGCCAGGTCGATCTCGCCGTCCAGCAGCAGCGGCACGCTGGCGTGCCCCTCCACGTCGCGCACCCGCAGCGTCACGCCCGGCGCGGACACCCGCAGCGCGGCCAACGCGGGGGCGACGACCTGCGTGATCGCCGACGCGAAGCTGCCCACGTGCACCGGACCGGTCGTGCCGGACGTGAACGCGGCCAGGGTCGCCTGCGCCCGCTCCAGCTCCGCCGCCACGACGCTCGCGTGCCCGACCAGCAGCTCACCGGCGGCCGTCAGCGACACCCGCCGCCCGCGCCGCCGCAACAGCGGGTGCCCGACCTCCGACTCGAGGGCGGCCAGCTGCTGCGACACGGCGGACGGCGTGAGGTGCAGCGCCTGCGCCGCCGCCGTCACGGTGCCGTGGTCGGCGAGCGCGCGCAGCACTCGGAGTCGCCGTGGGTCGATCACCGGTCCATCCTCATCCAGCGCCCGTCCGGGGCGCGCGGCGCACCGGCGGTTGATCCGGCGCGGGCGCCGGCCGCCGCTGCCATCCTCACCTCATGTCGACCTTCGACCAGCTCGTGGCGGAAGGCGAAGCGGTCCCGACGGAGGGCGGGGACTTCTCCTGGTTCACGGGTCGCGCCACCGAGGAGCGACCGTCGTGGAAGTTCGCGACGCTGCTCGCCGAGCGCGAGCTGACCGACGCGATGATGGGGCCGCAGGTGGTGAGCCCGGACCGCGACCCGCTGGTGGTCGTGGCCGCGGCGGAAGCGGCCGGGCTGGAGGTCGTCGACCTGCGCCGGGAAGCCCTCCGGATGGAGTTCCACGACATCGCGTCGGTCGTCGTCTTCCTGCGCGAGGTCGTCTGGACCGTCCCCGGCTTCACCGTCGACGGGTACCGCGCCCGGCTCGCCCGGCTCCACGACTTCATCGAGCGTCACGGCCCGTTCGTGGCGCACTCGCAGCGGTTCCTGGTCGAGGCCGTGCGACCGCGCTGAGGCCCGGCGGTGTGCGTTCGCGGTCCCCGTGCGGTACCAAGGACCATGCGTTCGAACCGCCGCCTGGAACTGCTCATCGCGTCCGCCGGCCTCCTCGTCCTGATCGTGCTCGGGATCGTCGTGCCCAGCGTCCGCGCGGGCGGGTTCGAGGTGAACGTCCCGATCGCGATCGGCTCGGTCGTCGTCCCCGCGCTCCTCCTCGCGCTGATCGGCAGCCGGAACAACCGCGGCTAGGTCACATCCGGGCGCGGGCGGCCACGAAGGCGTCCACGGCGCGGTTCACGTCGTCCGTCGAGTGCGCCGCCGACATCTGCGTCCGGATCCGCGCCTTGCCGTGCGGCACGACGGGGTACGAGAAGCCGATCACGTAGATGCCCTGCTCCAGCAGCAGGTCCGCCATCCGCGACGCCTCCGCCGCGTCGCCGATCATCACCGGGATGATCGGGTGCTCGCCGGGCAGCAGGTCGAAGCCCTCCGCCGTCATCCGCGACCGGAACAGGGCGGTGTTCTCCCGCAGCCTGGTCAGCAGCTCGCCGGACGAGCTGAGCAGGTCCAGCGCGGCGATCGCGGCGGCCGTGATCGACGGGGCCAGCGAGTTCGAGAACAGGTACGGCCGCGACCGCTGCCGCAGCATCTCCACGATCTCCGCCCGCCCGGACGTGTAGCCGCCGGACGCGCCGCCCAGCGCCTTGCCGAGCGTGCCGGTGACGATGTCCACCCGGTCCTGCACGCCGTACAGCTCCGGCGTGCCGCGCCCGTTCGGGCCGGTGAAGCCGACCGCGTGCGAGTCGTCCACCATGACCAGCGCGTCGTACCGGTCTGCCAGGTCGCAGATCTCGTCCAACGGCGCCAGGTAGCCGTCCATGGAGAACACGCCGTCGGTGGCGACCAGCCGGTACCGGGCGTCGGCGGCGTCCTTCAGCTGCCGCTCCAGGTCGTCCATGTCGCGGTTCTTGTACCGGTACCGGCGGGCCTTCGACAGCCGCACGCCGTCGATGATGGACGCGTGGTTCAGCTCGTCGGAGATGATCGCGTCGTCCGCGCCGAGCAGCGTCTCGAACAGCCCGCCGTTGGCGTCGAAGCACGAGCTGTAGAGGATCGTGTCCTCGGTGCCCAGGAACTCCGACAGCCGCCGTTCCAGCTCCTTGTGCGGCTCCTGCGTGCCGCAGATGAACCGCACCGACGCCATGCCGAAGCCCCACCGGTCCAGCGCCTCGTGCGCGGCCGCCACCAGCCTCGGGTGGTCGGCCAGGCCCAGGTAGTTGTTGGCGCAGAAGTTCAGCACCTCGTCGCCGGAGCCGACGCGGACGGCCGCGTTCTGCGGCGTGCCGATCACCCGTTCGGCCTTGTAAAGCCCGGCCGCGCGGATCTCGTCCAGCCCGGTCCGCAGGTCCTCGCGCATCGCGCCGTACATCAGGGAGCTCCCGTCCAGTCGAGGATGACCTTGCCGCACTTGCCCTCGCGAGCCGTCGTGAACGCCTCGTCGAACGCCGTGTAGTCGAACCGGTGCGTGATCACCGGCGTCAGGTCGAGGCCGCGTTGCAGCAGCACCGACATCGAGTACCAGGTCTCGAACATCTCGCGGCCGTAGATGCCCTTGACCTGCAGCATCTTCAGCACCACGCTGCTCCAGTCCACCGGGAACTCCTCGGCGGGCAGGCCCAGCATCGCGATCCGGCCGCCGTGGGCCATGTTGCCGATCATCTCCTGCAGCGCGATCGGCTTGCCGGACATCTCCATGCCCACGTCGAAGCCCTCGGACATGCCCAGCTCGGACTGCGCCTCGGAGATCGTCCGCTCGGCGACGTTCAGGGCGAGGTCGACGCCGACCTTGCGGGCCAGCTCCAGCCGGTGCTCGCTCACGTCGGTGATGACGACGTTGCGCGCGCCCGCGTGCTTGGCCACGGCGGCGGCCATGATCCCGATCGGGCCCGCGCCGGTGATCAGCACGTCCTCGCCCAGGACCGGGAACGACAGCGCGGTGTGCACGGCGTTGCCGAACGGGTCGAAGATCGCGGCGACGTCGAGGTCCACGGACGCCCGGTGCACCCACGCGTTCTCCTCGGGCAGCACGACGTACTGCGCGAACGCCCCGTCGCTGTGCACGCCGAGGCCGCGCGTGTTGGCGCACAGGTGGCGGCGGCCCGCCTTGCAGTTCCGGCACGTCCCGCAGACCAGGTGGCCCTCGCCGCTGACGAGGTCGCCCACGTTCACCCCGGTCACGGCGGCGCCGGTCTCCACGACCTCACCGACGAACTCGTGGCCGAGCACGAGCGGCGCGTGGATGTTGTGCGCGGCCCACTCGTCCCACGAGTCGATGTGCAGGTCCGTGCCGCAGATGCCGGTGCGCAGCACCCGGACCACCACGTCACCGGGGCCGGGGATGGGGTCCGGTACGTCGGTCAGCGACAGTCCGGGTCCGGCGGTCGCCTTGACCAGTGCCTTCATGCCGGCGAGTGTGCCCCCGCGCGGTTGTGCAGTCCATCAGGACTTTCTGAATTCACTCGTAAGTTCCGCTTCACAGGCGATGTTGCGCGCCATGCCCCCGAACACCAGCCCGTGGAACGGCCACACCAGCCACCAGTACACGTGCCCGGCCAACCCGCGCGGCACGAACACCGCCCGCTGCCGGTACGTCGACCCGCCGCCCGGCGCCGGCGCGACGCGCAGCTCCAGCCACGCAAGACCCGGCACCCGCATCTCCGCGCGCAACCGCAGCAGGCGGCCCCGGTCGATCTCCTCCACCCGCCAGAAGTCCAGCGCCTCGCCGACGTGCAGCCGCCTCGGGTCGCGCCGCCCGCGCCGCAGCCCGACCCCGCCGACCAGCCGGTCCAGCCAGCCGCGCACCGCCCAGGCGAGCGGGAACGAGTACCAGCCGTGCTCGCCGCCGATGCCCTCCACGACCCGCCACAGCCGGTCCGGGGACGCCTCCGTGCGCCGTTCCCGCACGTCCACGTACGACGAGCCGCCCGACCAGTCGGGGTCGGTCGGCAACGGGTCGGCGGGCGCGCCCGGCACCGACGCCCCGGACCACCGGGTCTCCACGTCCGCGTCGCGGACCTTGGCCAGCGCCGCCGCGACCGCCTCGTCGTAACCGGTGTTCCGGCCGGGCATCAGCGACTCGACGTCGTGCTCGCGGCACACCACCTCGTGCACCAGCGACTCGATCAGCGGCGCGGCGATCGACCGCGGCACCGGCGTCACCAGGTTCACCCAGTGCGCGGACAGCCTCGGCGTGAGCAGCGGCACCGGCAGCACCCGCCGCGGCCGCAGCCCGGCCACCGCCGCGTACCGCAGCATCATCTCCAGGTACGTCAGCACGTCGGGGCCGCCGATGTCGAACGCCCGGTTCACGTCGGCCGGGAGCCGCACCGCGTCCACCAGGTACCGGAGCACGTCCCGCACGGCGATCGGCTGGACCCGGTTGCGCACCCACCGCGGGGTGATCATCACCGGCAGCCGCTCGGTGAGGTAGCGCAGCATCTCGAAGCTCGCCGACCCGGACCCGATGATCACCGCCGCCTGCAGCACCACCGCGGGCACCGCGCCGCGCAGGAACACCTCCCCCACCTCCTGGCGCGACGCGAGGTGGGGCGACAGCGCGACCCCCGGCGGGTGCAGCCCGCCCAGGTAGACGATCCGCCGCACCCCCGCGTCCTCGGCCGCGCGCGCCGTGTTCACCGCGGCCCGCCGGTCGGCGTCGGCGAAGTCGGGGTCGTTCAGCGAGTGCACCAGGTAGTGCACGACGTCGACGTCCCGCATCGCCGCGGCCAGTGAGGCCGGGTCGAGCACGTCGCCGCGGACCACCTCGACCCGGTCGGCCCACGGCACGTCCCGCAGCTTGCCGGGGTCGCGGACCAGGCACCTGACCCGGTGGCCGTCCGCCAGCAACCGGGGCACGAGCCGTCCACCCAGGTAGCCGGTCGCGCCGGTGACGAGGCAGTGCACGCCCCGATCCTCGCCGTCCGGGCGACGTCCCGCACGGCGGAGCCCGTCCGGCGGTCCTCTCCGGCGCTCAGGCGTGCCGGAACCAGCGGGTCTTCTTCTTGATCTCCACGTTGCCCGCGCGCACGTGGCCGTGCACGACGAAGTGCGGCCGCCCGTTCGCGCCCGTGCCGACCTTGTCCTTCAGGTTGCTCGCGGCCAGCTCCACGCCGTCGGCGTCGACCGTGGCGCCCTCCGGCAGCACCAGCTTCACCGAACCGGCGGTCACGTCCAGCTCGATGTCCACCACCGCGTGCGGGATGGACGCCTCGCGGAAGTCGAGGTCCGTCGACCCCATCCGGTTGCGCACGAGGAGCTGCCGCGGCACCGCCCAGCGGCCCTTCCGGGCCACCGTGGACATGGTCGCCTTCAGCTCCTGCCGCTCGGCCGGCGCGACGACGGCCCGCTCGTGGTGCACCATCCCCGGCAGGTCCAGCAGCACCGCGTTGAGCTGACCGCGGGTGCGCGCGGCCAGCGCCGTGTCGGTGCGCTCGGTGAACTCGTCCAAGGTGATCAGGCCGCGCCCGATCGCCTTCTGGAGCAGGCCGACGACGTGCTCCCGCTCGGCGTCGGACACGCGGAGGTCCTTGGGGTCCAACGCGGCCGGGTCGGTCCTGGCCGGCTCGGTCACGGCCGCGTCGGCCACTGCCGGGTCGGCCACTGCCGGGTCGGCCATTGCCGGGTCGGTGCTGCCTGGTTCGGTCATCGCTCAGTCCTCCGGCTCGACGTCGAGCCCGTGCTCGATCGCGTACCGCGCCAGCTCGACGCGGTTGTGCAGTTGCAGCTTGCGCAGGGTGGACTGCACGTGGTTCTCCACCGTGCGGTGCGAGATGACCAGCCGGTTCGCGATCTGCCGCGCCGTCAGCCCCTTGGCGACCAGCCGCAGCACCTCGGTCTCCCGCTCGGTGAGCTGCGGCTTGTCCTCGTCCGGCGTGGCGGCCATCCGCCGGTACTCCCCGAGCACCAGCCCGGCCAGGCCCGCCGTGAACACCGCGTCGCCGGCGGCCGTCCGGTTCACCGCCTCGACCAGCTCCTCGGCCGACGCCGACTTCACCAGGTAGCCGGACGCGCCCGCCTTCACCGCCTCCAGCACGTCGCTGTGCTCGCCGCTCGCGGAGAGCACCAGCACCCGCGTGCCGGGCAGCGACCCGGTGATCACCGTCGTCGCCTCGACCCCCGTCGTCTCGCCCAGGTTCAGGTCCATCAGCACCACGTCGGGCCGGACGGCGCGCGCGATCCGCACCGCCGACGCGGCGTCACCCGCGGTGGCCACCACCTCGAAACCGCGTTCGGCCAGGTCACGCGCGACACCGTCGCGCCACAGCGGGTGGTCGTCCACGACCATCACGGACACGCTCATCGGAATACCCGCACCTCCCACTCGGTGCCCTCCCCCGGGCCCGTTTGCAGCTCCAGCGTCCCACGCAGGTCCTCCACGCGGCCCCGGATCGACTGGGCGACGCCCATCCGGCCCTCCGCCTCGGCCGAGGCGAGCCGACCCTCCGGGATGCCGGGGCCGTCGTCGCGCACGCTCAGCACGACCTCGTCGCCGAGGTCTTCGAGCAGCACCCACGCCCGCGCGTCCGGCCCGGCGTGCTTGTCCACGTTGGACAGCGCCTCGCGGACCACGGCGGTCAGCTCGACCACGGACGCGGCGGGCAGCATCACCTGCGTGGCGGGCGTGGACACCTGGACCTTCGACGTGGCGAGCAGCTGCAGCGCCGGCCGCAGGTCGGCGTCACCGTCCACGGTGGACTCGGTGGGGGCGGCGGCCACGAGCGACCGCAGCGCGACCTCCTGCTCGCCGGCGAGCTCGGCGAGCTCCGCCGCCTCGCCGCCGAGTTCCGTGCCGCGCTTGCGCACGCGCGCCAGCACCTGCAGCACACCGTCGTGGATGGACCGGGCCAGCCGCTCGCGCTCGGCCGTCGCCGCCTCGGTGCGCAACGCCTGCGCGAGCCGCACCGCCGACCGGCGCGCCGTGGACGACGCCATGCCGACCACGAAACCGGCGCCGGCCAGCAGCACCACGTCCCGCACCAGGTCGACGCTCAGCTCCCGGCGGTTGAGGTACGTGCTCAGGCCGACCGCGAAACCGGCCAGCGCGCCCGCGACCTGGCCGCCCAGCGCGCCCGCCGCCACCGCCGGCCCGCACGCCCAGATCGTCGTGATCAGCGGGACGTTGTAGAGGAACTGGGCGTCCGTCATGATCAGCGGCGACAAGGACATCAGCCCGCACGCGATCACCAGGTCGGCGACGACGATCCACGGCCGCCGGCCGCTCTCCCGGCTGTAGGCGTGGATCGTGAACGCCGACCACAGGGCCATCACGGCGATCGCGGCCCACGCGAGCCACGGGCGCTCGTAGCCGTCGTGGTGGACCACGGCGTTGCCCAACGCGAACAGGAACGTCACGATGCGTAGCGCTACCGTTCCCCGCCAGAGGTGGGCGACCGGGTCTTCCATCACCGATGGCCCCTGATCGGTTGGCTTTGTGTGCACGGCGTGCTCCCTTCGCGGCCAATCTTGCCGTGTCGGAGTGGCGCAGCTAACCCCCAGGTGGCCGTCTGTTCCGACACGGACATGTGTGCGAGGCTGGCCGGAGTCACCGAGCGTGATCTCTCCGGTTCTGGTTCTCTCCGGCCGAGGACGCGCCCGCGGGCTGCTGTGGCGAGGGAGGGCTGAACGTGCGCCACTGGCCACTGTGGACGCTGAAGCGCTCCGCGCTGGCCTACTGGCTGCTCGTGGACGCCTGTGCGCTGGCCGTCGTCGTCTACGTCATCGTGTCGTCGCCGCAGCCGACCCCCGGCGAGGTCGGCCGGTTCGCGGCCATCGCGGGCACCGCGGGCGCGGTCGTCATCGGCAGCTCGATCTACAGCCACCGCATGGGCGAGTCCGAGCGCAACCCGTGGGCCGCGCACCTCTGCTACCTCACCGCGGGCCTGGTCTCGCTGCCGTGCAACCTGCTCGTCCTGCTGCTCTTCGGCCCCGCGCTGCACGGCGTGCTGACGCAGCGCCCCGAGTCGCACCGCTGGGTGTTCACCCTCTCCGCGACGGCGCTGGCCGTGTTCGGCACCCGGTACGTCATCGGCTGGGACGACCCCACCGCCGACCTCGCCGTCATGGTGCTCGGCGCGACGGTGCTGCTGGTCCTCCGCGCCGGCCTGATCGCGCTCGGCCTCAAGCTGCGCAGCCCCGGCGCGCCCGCCGAGGAGGTCGTCGGCGAGCCGATCGACGTCGTGCTGGGCGTCGTCGCGGTGAGCATCGGCGGCCTGATGGGCTTCGCCGCCGCCGCGACCGCCGTCCACGCGCTCATGGCCGGCCCGCCCCTGGCGCTGCTGGAACGCGCCGCCCAGCTGCCCCAGTGGCGCCGGTCCGCCCAGCGCGACGCGAAGACCGGCCTGGCCAACGCCGTGCACTGGGACGGGCGGGCGCGCTACGAGCTGTCGAAGGCCAGGGCGCGGGACCGGCCGATGGCCGTGATGCTGCTCGACCTCGACCACTTCAAGCGGGTGAACGACGAGGTGGGCCACCTGGCGGGCGACTCGGCGCTGAGCGCGGTCGCCCTGCTGCTCACCGGCACCGTCCGGCGCGGCGACCTGGTCGGCCGGTTCGGCGGCGAGGAGTTCGTGGTGCTGCTGCCCGACGGCGGGCCCGCCGTCGCCCGCGCCGTCGCCCAGCGCGTCCGGCACGCCGTCGCCGACCTGGCCGTGCCCGCGGTCGGCGCGGACGGCCGGGAGCACCTGCTCACCGGCCTGACCGTGAGCATCGGCGTGGCGACCACCCAGCGGTTCGGCTACGAGCTGCCGGACCTGCTGGTGGCCGCGGACGCCGCGCTCCTCGCGGCCAAGGGCTACGGCCGCAACCTGGTCGAGATGGCCTGACCCGGCGTCCCTACCTCTGCCCGCTGTGCTCCGCGTTCGGGTCGTCGCGGTTGTCGATGTCCTCGACCCGCTCGCCGCCCGTGTCCACCGGTCCGCTCTCCTGCGGCTCCAGCACGTCCACCTCGCGCGGCTCGACGTCCTTGTCCGACTCCGACAGCAGCGACCTGATCCCCGAGTTCAGCACCGCCAGCAGCGGCACGGACAGCAGCGCGCCCGCGATGCCGCCGACGACCAACCCGGCGGTGATCGCCAGCACCACGGCCAGCGGGTGCAGCTTCACCGCGCGACCCAGCAGCAGCGGCTGGAGCACGTGGCTCTCCAGCTGCATCACGCCGATCAGCACGGCCAGGATGATCAACGCCTCCAGCGGCCCGTTGGCCACCAGCGCCACCAGCACCGCCACCGCGCCGGTGATCACCGCGCCGACGATCGGGATGAACGCGCCGAGGAACACCAGCGCCGACAGCGGCACGACCAGCGGCACGTCCACGATCCACAGGCCGATGCCGACGCCGACCGCGTCCACGACGGCCACCAGCGCGGTCGCCCGCACGTACGACACGAGCGAGGCGAACCCGCGCCGCCCCGCCACGTCGGCCCGCTCGCGCACGTCCCGCGGCACGATCCGGACCAGGAACCGCCAGATCCCGTCGCCGTCGTGCAGGAAGAAGATGAGCGTGAACAGCGCGAGGATGAACCCGGTCAGCAGCTCGCCGACGGTGGCCGCCGTGGTGAGCGCGCCCGAGGTGATCTCGGTCTGGTTCTCCTTGACCGTCTCCACCACCCGGTCGAGGTACTGCTGGAGCTGCACGTCGCTCAGGTGCAGCGGCCCGTCCTTGAGCCAGCCGCGGATCGTGTCGAGGCTCGCGCTGACCTGCTCCTGCAGCTGCGGCAGGCCCTTGGAGAACTCGGTGATCACGAACGTGAGCACGCCGCCGACCACGGCGATGCCGCCGACCAGCACCATGCCGGTGGACAGCCCGCGCGGCACGCCGGCCCGGGTGAGCTGCGACACGGCCGGCGACAGCAGCGCCGCGAGGAGCAGCGCGACACCGGCCGGGATGACGATCGTGGCCAGGAACCCGACCACCTGGAACACCACGTAGAGGGCGGCGACCACCGCCACGAACCGCCAGCTCAACGCCGCGGACACGCGCAGCATCCGCGGCACCCTGTTGCTGATCTCCGTCTCCATCCTCGTCACGCGGATCACGGTAGTCCGCACGGGCGCTCCCGGTGGGGCGGTCGGGCATCGCGGTGACGCGCCGAACCACACGTTTGGTTCCGCCAAAACCTGGCGGAACCCGCGCCGCGGGTGGTCGGATCGGTGCGTGACCGCCGAGGAACGCGCCGCCGACACCGTCGACCACGACGTGCGCGCCGCGTTCGCCGCCGGCCGCCCGCTGCGGTTCGACCCCAGGGCGCCGAAGCAGGAGCGCGCGGTCCGCGGCGAGCTCCTGTCGTTCCTCCTCACGGCCGGCTACCGCACCGCCGCCCTCCGCCTGGTCGGCGCGCACGTCGTCGGCCCCTTCGCCCTCGAAGGCGCCCGCGTCGACCACGTCGTCGACTTCCTCGACTGCACCTTCGAGCAGCCGCCGGACCTGCGCATGGCACGCCTGGTCGGCCTCCGCCTGCGCGGCTGCAAGGTCCCCGGCCTGTGGGGCCGCAACGTGCGCGTCGGCAGCGACCTGGTGCTGGAGGCGGGCTTCACCAGCGACGGCGTGGTCGACCTGACCGACGCCGCGGTCGACGGCACGCTCCGGCTCGCGGGCGCGGTGCTGCGCAGCAAGGGCGACCACGCCCTCCTGGCCGCGCGCATCCGGCTGTCCGGCTCGCTCCAGGCCATCGCCCTGCGCGCGGGCGGCGAGGGCCGGCTGCGCGGCGCGGACGTCGGCGGCAGCGTGCACCTGGGCGGCGCGCGGCTGGTCAACGCGGGCCAGAACGCGCTCGACGCCACCGGCGTCACCATCGCGGGCAACCTGTTCTGCGACGCCGAGGGCGGCCGGTTCACCGCCGAGGGCCGCATCCTGCTGGACGGCGCGCGGGTCGGCGGCAGCGTCGTGTTCTCCGGCGCCCGGCTGCGCGCCAGCGTGGTGGACCGCCCGGTGCTCGTCATCCCGCGCGGCACCGCCGACGAGGCCGCCGCGCTCGTCGCCGACCGCATGAGGGTGGACGGCAACGTGGAGCTGGACGACGGGTTCACGTCCTCCGGCACGGTCCGCCTGCCGAACGCCGACATCGGCGGCTACCTGCGGCTGTCCGGCGCGGTGATCGGCCGCCGCGACGTCGTGGAGGAGCTGGCCGACCACCCGGGCGAGGTCGTGCACCGCATCCCGGTGGCCCTGCACGCGGACGGCATCAGGGTGCGCGGCGACCTCGAAGCGCGCGGCGCGGTGAACGGCGGCTTCGCGGGCGACGGCGCGCGCGACTCGGCCCTGCAGGCCTACGGGCAGGTGCGCCTGGTGGACGCGCACGTGCGCGGCAGCGCGTCCCTCTCCGGCGTCCGGCTGCACGGCCCCGGCATCGACGTCCTGTTCGCCGACCGGCTCCGCGTCGGCGGCACGCTGTTCCTCCGCGACCTGCGCGCCCACGGCTCGCTGCGCCTCCAGAACGCCGAGATCGGCTCCACGCTCGACTGCTCGGGCGCGTCCCTGCTGTCGCCGCGCCGCCGCCCGGACGGCACGGTCAAGCCGTCGCTCGACGCGCGGGTCGCCACCGTCGGCAAGGACTTCCTGTGCAGCCACGGCTTCACCGCCGTCGGCGGCGTGCGCATCCGGCTGGCCGAGGTCGGGAAGATGGCGACGTTCGCGGGCGCGCGGCTCGGCGGCCCGGACAGCGACATCGCGCTGAACGCCTACGGGCTCACGGTGAGCCAGCTCGTGCTGCGGCTGTCGGAGGACCAGGTGCCGGTCGGCCGGGTCGTGCTGACCCGGGTCACGGCGGCGACCGTGCTGGACGGGCCGGGGCTGTGGGCGGCGACCGGCGGCGTGGACGTGGAGGACTTCACGTTCCGCTCGATCTCGTCCACGCCGCACGTCGGCGTGCGCACCCGGCTGCGGTGGCTGCGCGAGGTGCAGCCGGACTTCGCGCCGGGGCCGTACGAGCAGCTGGCGGCGGTGTACCGGGACGGCGGCGAGGAGGAGCTGGCGCAGGCCGTGCAGCTGGAGAAGCAGCACCGGCGCTACTCCGAGCTGGGCGTGGCGGGCCGGGTGTGGGGCTTCCTGCAGCGCTGGACGGTCGGCTACGGCTACCGGCCGTGGCTCGCGATCGCCTGGCTGGCCGCGTTCTGGCTGGCGGGTTCGGCGTGGTTCCTGGGCCACGAGATGCCGAAGCTCAACGACGACGAGTCGCCGTCGTGGAACGCGTGGCTGCTGTCGATGGACCTGCTGATCCCGATCGTCGACCTCGGCCAGGACGGCAAGTGGAAGTTCAGCGGCGCCTCGCAGTGGATTTCCAGCGGGTTGATCGCCGTGGGCTGGATCCTGGCGTCCACGGCCGCCGCCGGCGCGGCGCGGGTGCTCAAGCGGGTCTGATCACGTACCGTCACAGTCGACAACACGGAGTGTCGATCACACGATCCGGCGAACCCGGTGTCGAAGGCGTGCGCTCCTCGGTTCCCTCCTGGCACTCTCACGTCGTCGGGCTTGATCACGTCGATCACGTCGCCGGCGAATCCCAGCGCTTTCCGTGGAGGTACCAGCGATGTCGGCCGTTGACCAGCGAGTGGGAACGGGGGCGAGCCGCGTTCGGCGGCTGCTCTCCCGCGCCCTGCTGGTCGCGGGCGGCACGCTGGCCGGCACGGCGGCGGCTTGGGCGCTGGCCACGTCACCGGCGTCCGCGCAAGCCCCCGTCGACCCCGACGCGGTCACCGGGATCACCCAGGTGAGCCCGGTCCGGGCCGCGCTCGACCCGGTCGCGTTGACCGAGGTCCGCGAGGCCGTGCGGGACCTGGACGTCGCGCTCGGCACCCCGCCGGTGCGGGAGCCGAGCCCGCCGGACCTCGGCCGGGTCGCGGAGGAGATCCGCGGCACCGTCGAGCACGTGGGCGGCTGGCTGAAGCCGGCGCGCCCGACCGACCAGGTCGCCACCGAGCCGGTGGTCGCCGCGGTCGTGGCGCGGGGCGTCACCGAGACCACCCCGGCCACCACCGCCGCGCCGCAGTCCGCGGGCGCCCCGGTGGTGCACGGGGTGTTCGACCTGATCAGCCGTACCTGGCTGGAGACCTCCCGGCAGCCGGTCGCCGCGCTGCCGGGTGACACCGGGCCGTCCTTGCCGGGCGACCCGTCCGGACTGCCGTCGATGCCGTTCGCGCCCCTCGGCGCGCCGGTCCACTGCTCCTGCGGTGGCGACGGCTCCGGCAACGCCGGCGGTGGCAGCGGCCCGTTCTCGGCCGTCTCCGCCGACCGCTTCGACGCCGCGGTGGCCCGGGCTCTGTCCCCCGCCACTGAGCGGAACGTCGTGATGCCGGGCAAGCAGCCCGGCATCACGCCCGACTGACCACAGCGCGCGGTCCGCGCAGCTCGCTGACGAGCTGACCCGGTAACGACCGTTGCGCCGTTCGCGTGCGCTCCCCTTCCGGTCGTGACGCCGCGCCTCCCACCCCCTCTGATCCGGGTGGTCGTCGTCCCCCGACGCGGTTCGCCGCGTCCGACCACCCTTCACCTCCCGCAAGGGACACCGAAAGAAGGAGAACTCATGCAAACCTGGGCCAAGCGCGGTCTCCAGACCGCACTTGTCACTGGTGGTTTGCTGATGCTCGGTACGGGCATCGCTTCAGCCCAGGACAACGTCAACCCCGACGCCCCGCCGAACGCGCTCGACGCGCAGGCGCGCATCCCGGTCGACGTCGACCACAACAACCTGGGCACCCCCGCGGGCAACGGCGACCTGCCGACGATCCACCGCGAGATCCGGACCCCGAGCGTGTCCGAGCTGACCGCCGCGGGCGTCGCGGCGCCGGCCAACCCCCTGGTCCGCAGCGGTCGTGACGCGCTGGGCCGGGTCGACACCTCCAGCGTCACCCGCGGCAACAGGGCGGACGCCGACGTGGTCGCGCCCGTCGAGGTGTGCGGCAACGCGATCGCCGCCGGCGGCGACGCCTACAGCGAGGCCGACTGCGCCGGCTCGGCGGAGAGCACCGGCGACGTCAAGACCGACGGCTCGCACGGCACGCTGGCGGGCAACGTCGCCCGTGCCGGCGCCGCGGCGTCCCCCCAGGTGACCGGCAACGCCGTCGCGATCCTGGCGAACTCCGAGACCCGCACCGACGCCGACCAGCGGGCCGTCGCGTCCGGCGACGTCACGACCTCGGGCCGGGACGGCTCGCTGTCCGGCAACATCGCCGCCGTGCAGGGCGCCGTGCCGGCGCAGGTGACGAACAACGCGCTCGCGGCGGGCGGCAACTCGCACTCCTCCGCCACCTCCTCGAACCGCGCCGACGCGGGCGGCACGGTGCTCCCCGGCGGCGACCGCGCGGCCGGCGGCGGCAACGTCCTCGGCGCGCCCCTGG
>NZ_JBHTLK010000140.1:0-18092 GCF_042678885.1 Saccharothrix hoggarensis | reverse complement strand
GCGCCGAGCACCACGACGACCGGCGCGCACCCCGCGTCCCGCAGCACCGCCGCGACCCGGTCGACCCACAGCACGCCGCCGTGCGCCACCAGCGCCTTGGGCCCGCCGAACCGGCGTCCGGCGCCCGCGGCGAGCAGCAACCCGGCGACCCGCATGGGGTCACACTAGGGCTTCGTGGCCCTTCAACTCGGTCCGGCTGGCCACCGCGAGCTTGCGGTAGACCCTGGTGAGGTGCTGTTCCACCGTGCTCACGGTGATGTGCAGCCGCATCGCGATCGCCCGGTTGCTGTGGCCACACGCGGCGAGGGTCGCGACCCTGCGCTCCGAGTAGGTCAACTCCGTCATACGCGGGAACACGTGCGGGGCCGCGGCAACGGTTCAACCACCGCCCGATCACCGCGAGAGATGCTCCAAAAGGAGTGACGTCAGCAGCTCCGGCGCCTCCTCCGGCACCCAGTGCGACACGTCCTCCACCATCTCGAACCGGTACGGGCCGGTGACCCAGTCGCCCGTGGCCAGCGCCGCCGTCGAGCCGAACGCCACGTCCTCCGTGCTCCACACGTACAGGGTCGGCACGGACACCTTCCCGGCCTTGCCGCCCGGCCGGCCCGCGCGGTACCAGTTCAGCGCCGCCGTCAGCGCGCCCGGCTCGGACAGCCGCCGCACGTACTCGTCCACCCGGCTCGGCGGCACCCGCCACTCGAACATCTGCCGCAGCGCCGCGCCGTCGTCGGCGAGCATCCGCTGCTCGGTGTTGCTGTTGCGCCAGTCCGTCATGTACCCGGACCGGAGGTGCTGGTCCTCGTCCGTCCGCAGAGCCTCGGCGAACGCGCCGGGGTGCGGCGTCGACACCACGGCGAGCTTCCGCAGCCGCTCCGGGTGCTCGGCCGCCGTCCACCACGCCACCGCGCCGCCCCAGTCGTGCCCGACCAGGTCGAACACCGGCCAGCCGAACGAGTTCGCCACCGCCAGCACGTCGCCCACCAGGGCGTCCACGCCGTAGTCGGCGGCACGCTCGGGCCGCGCGCCGGGGGAGTAGCCGCGCTGGTCGAACGCCACCGCGCGGAAGCCCTCCCGGCCCAGCACCGCGACCTGGTGCTCCCACTCCACGGCCGCCTCCGGGAAGCCGTGCAGCAGCAGCACCGGCCGCCCGTCCTCGGGACCGGCCGCGATCGCGTCGAAGACGCCCTCGTCCGTGCGCACGCTCAGCTGTTCGACCACTGTGATCCGAATCCCCTCCGTCGACCGGTCCGCCCGCCGGGGCATTCTGGCGTGGCGCCCCGCGCGGACATCCTGCCGCCCGACACCGACAGGTGATCGGTGGCGCCGCTGCCACACCTTTCGGGTGAACTCGCGGGTGCCGTCGCAGTCCCGTCGTTCCTGGATTCCCACGGGCACAACGCGAGGCGCGGCGCCGGAACACCCGGTGACCACCGGCTGGTGCGAAGGCGGAACCACTTCCCCCGGTGCCACCATGAACGGGCGCCGGTTGCCGCGACACCGCGAACCGGCGCGACTGCTCGTCCGACGGCCGCCGATCACCCACCGCGCGTCCGGGTCGATCCGCCGCCACGGCGCCGCGTCGTGGGCTCGACGCGTGCCGGCAGCACCGAGGAGTAGCCGATGACGTCGTCGAGGAGCGCCGGGGGAGCCGTCGACCTGCCCCGTCCCGACCGGGGGATCTGGCCCGGCCTGGCCACCCCGCCCCGGTCCGCGTGGCGCGCGCGGATCGCCGAGGCCCTGTTCCGCCACGCCGTGCGCACCCTCCCCGTCCGGGTCGTGCTGCCCGGCGGGCCGCGGCTCGGCGCCGGCGGACGCGACGCGCCCGTCATGCGCTTGCACCGGCCGGACGCGTTCTTCCACCGGCTCGGCGTCGACGCCAAGATCGGGTTCGGCGAGGCGTACATGGTGGGCGACTGGACGTCCACCGCGCTCGCCGACCTGCTCACCGCGTTCGCGTCCCGCCTCACCACCCTCGTCCCGCCGCCGCTGCAGGTGCTGCGCCGCTGGGTCGAACGCCGCCACCCCGCCACCGACAGCAACGACGTCCACAACGCCCGGCGGAACGTCCACCGGCACTACGACCTGTCCAACGACCTGTTCCGGCTGTTCCTCGACGAGACCATGACCTACTCGTCCGCCTGGTTCGCCCGACCCGGCGACACGCTGGCCGCCGCGCAGCTCCGCAAGATCGACGGCGTCCTGGACTACGCGGGCGTCCGCTCCGGCAGCCGGGTCCTGGAGATCGGCACCGGCTGGGGCGCCCTCGCCGTCCGGGCCGCCCGACGCGGCGCCACCGTCACCTCGCTGACCCTGTCCGCCGAGCAGCGCGACCTGGCCGAACGACGTGCCGCCGACGCGGGCGTCGCCGACCGCGTCACCATCCGTTTGCGCGACTACAATCGAGGAGACCGTCCGCGACCACACCGCCCTGCGGATCACCGAATCCCGCGCGTTCGGCCTCGACTACGCCGAGACCCTCCGCCGGTGGCGCGAGCGCTTCCTCGACCGCTGGGACGACGTCGCCGCGCTCGGCTTCGACGGGACGTTCCGCCGGATGTGGGAGTTCTACCTCGCCTACTCCGAAGCGGGATTCCGGGTGGGCTACCTGGGTGTCCGCCAGTTCGCCTTGGTGAAGTAGACGTCTCCACCACTCGGCCGAACGGCTCAACCCGCAGCGCGGCCGGGTGCCGTCACGCCCCGCCGGTCCCGGATCGTGGTCGGCTTGTGACCCTGTCCCGTATCAGGAGCACCGCTGCACGCTCCTCATCAGTGAGCCGGGATGGGGCCGGACGTTGACGAGCGTGAGGAGGTCGCCGGATGGTGCAGCACGCATCCGTGCGGGCCGGCGTCGGGATCGAGGTCGGAGCGGTCGGGACCGGCGGGATTGGGACCGGTGCGATCGGGGCCGGCGGGACCGGGACCGGTGCGGTCGACGAGAACGCGGGCCTGCCCGCTCGGCCCCGGGTCACGCTGGTCACGGGCGGCGCGCCGCCGCGGTCGACCACCCGGTGGCTCGCCGAGGCCGACCTGTCCGAGCTGGTCGACCAGGCGTTGTTGGGCGACCGGCGCGCCGCCGGGCAGCTCCTGGCCCGCCTCCAACCGCTGGTCCTGCGCTACTGCCGGGCCAGGGTCGGCTCGCGGGAGCGCACGCTCGTCTCGGCCGAGGACATCGCCCAGGAGGTCTGCCTGGCCGTGGTGTCCGCCCTCGGCACGTACCGGTACGAGCCCGGCTCGTTCCTGGCGTTCGTCTACGGCATCGCCGCGCACAAGGTCGCCGACGCGCGAAGACGGGCCGTGCGCAGCCGGGCCGAGGTCGTCCCCGAACTGCCCGACACGCCCGCGCTGGAGGACGGACCCGAGCAGCGGGCCGTCACGGGCGAGCTGATCGGCCACGTCAACCAGCTGTTGCGGCTGCTGCCCCAGCGGCAGCGCGAGATCCTGGTCCTCCGGATCGCCGTGGGGCTGTCCGCGGAGGAGACGGCGGTGGCCGTCGGGTCGACCGCCGGGGCCGTGCGCGTGGCGCAGCACCGGGCGCTGGCCCGAATGCGCGAGCTGTTCGCGGCTGTCGACGGCTGACCGGGCCTGGCATCGTTGGGGGATGGCCGCCACGCCTCCGCCCGTCACGCCTGCGCCCGCCACACCTCCGCCCGGGTCCGCCACGCCTCCGGCCGCCAGGCCTGTGCCGACTACGCCCGCGCCGGCCACGCCTTCTTCCGCCACGTCCGGGCCCGCAACGCCTGCCCCGCCCGTGAGCCCGTCGGTGGGTTCGCCCGTGCCGTCACCGTCGTCGTCCCCGCCCGCGCCCGCCGACCCGTCCTCCTCGGAGGGGTTCGACGTGCTGCTGTCGGGGACGGTGTTCCTGGACATCATCTTCACCGGCCTGCCCCGCCCGCCCGCGCCGGGCACCGAGGTGTGGGCCGAGGGCCTCGGGTCGTGCCCCGGCGGCATCGCGAACCTCGCCGTGGCGCTGAGCAGGCTGCAACTGCGCACCGCGTTGTCCGCCGCGTTCGGCGAGGACGCCTACGGGGACTTCTGCTGGGAGGTGCTGGCCGAGCAGGAAGGCGTCGACCTCTCCTACTGCCGCCGGTTCTACGGCTGGCACTCGCCGGTCACCGTGTCGATGGCGATGGACCGCGACCGCTCGATGGTGACGCACGGCCACCGGCCGCCCGTGTCGGCCGACGAGATGCTGAACCCGCCGCCCCGCACGCGCGCCTGCTTCGTCCACGTCGGCGCGGACGACGAGCGGTGGGTGTCCGCGGCGAAGGAGCAGGGCGCGCTGCTGTTCGCCGACATCGGGTGGGACCGGACCGAGCTGTGGGCGCCCGACCTGCTGCGCCGGCTCGAACCGTACGACGTGTTCCTGCCCAACGACGCCGAGGCGCAGCGGTACACGCGCTGTGACACGCCGGAGCGCGCTGCGGTGGCGTTGGCCGAGCACGTGCCCGTGGTGGTGGTGACGCGTGGTGGCGGTGGGGCGGTGGCGGTCGACTCGTCCACCGGCGAGGTGGTGGACGTGCCGGGCCTGAACGTCGCGCCGCTCGACTCGACCGGGGCGGGCGACGTGTTCGGCGCCGGGTTCGTGCTGGGGACGCTGGCCGAGTGGCCGCTGGCGCAGCGCGTGCGGTTCGCGAACCTGTGCGCCGCGCTGTCGGTGCAGCACTTCGGCGGGTCGCTGTCCGCGCCGGGATGGGTCGACATCGCCACCTGGTGGCGCACGGTGTCGCGGCGGCAGGACGACGAGCTGAAGGCGTACGGCTTCCTGGAGGACGTGCTGCCGCACCACGCGGGCGTCGAGGTCCGGCGGGCCAGCGCGACGATCAGGCTGCGCGCCTCGGGCTGATCCACGATCACCCGACAGTGATCTTGCCGCCCACCGAACACGTGTTCGATAATCGACGTGTCGCAAGTTCCTCCCACCCGCTTCGGGAGGTGCCGGGTCTCCCGCCGATCGGGCGTGAGGCTGATCACCCTGTCGCGCCCGGCGGCGTCCGCCGTCCGGCGCAGCGGGGTTTGACCACGGCGTGGAGTGGGCAGGAGTAACTTCGACGACCGTCGTCGGAGATCACGCCGAAACTTCTGCTCGTCGTCGAGCAACCCCCGGTGGTCGCCGTGCGACTTAGTCAGTGGGGGATTCCCGCGGGTGCTTGGAAGGGGTTGCTGGTTCAGTGTTCGCCGCGCGCGCGACAGGTCTGGTCAAGTTGGTGGGGTTGTGCTTCATGGCGGGCGTGCTCGTCGCGGCGCTGCTGTTCCCCGTGGTCGGCGGCCTCGGGCTGGCGTCCAACCGGGCCGCGGACACCGTGGACCAGACGTCCGGTGAGTTGACCAAGGCCGAGTTGCCGCTCGTGACCACCGTGCTCGACATGCACGGCCAGCCGATCGCCTACCTCTACGACCAGTACCGCGTCCCGGTGCCGTCCGAGGCCATCTCCGACACCATGAAGGCCGCGATCATCGCGGTCGAGGACAAGCGGTTCTTCGAGCACAAGGGCGTCGACTGGCAGGGCATCGCCCGTGCCGCCGCCAAGGCGGGCGTCGACGGCGAGACCACCCAGGGCGCCTCGACGATCACCCAGCAGTACGTGAAGAACTACCTCGCGTTCGTCGTCGGCAAGGGCTCCGAGGAGGCCTACGAGAAGGCGACCGAGGCGACGATCGGCCGCAAGATCAGCGAAGCGCGCATCGCCACGCAGCTCGAGCAGAAGATGACGAAGGACGAGATCCTCACCGCGTACCTCAACGTCGTCCCGTTCGGCAACGGCACGTACGGCGTCGGCGCGGCCGCCCGCACCTACTTCGACACCACGCCCGACAAGCTGACCGTGCCGCAGGCCGCGATGCTCGCCGGCCTGGTCAACGAGCCCAGCCGGCTCAACCCGGGCTCCGACGTGGACGCCGCGATCAAGCGCCGCAACACGGTGATCGACCGGATGCGCGACAACGGCGCGTTCGGCCCGGACCCGAAGGAAGCCGAGGAGAAGGCCGACGAGTACAAGGCCGCGGACATCGGCGTCGTCCCCGACCTGAAGCTGCTGCCCAACGGCTGCGTCGGCGCGGGCGACGGCCCCGTCTACGGCTTCTTCTGCCGCTACCTGATCGACTACCTCGACCGGGCGGGCCTGCCGTTCGAGGAGCTGAAGCGCGGCGGCTACACGATCACCACCACGATGGACCCGGTCGCCACCCGTGCCGCGAAGGAGTCCGCCGAGGCGCAGGTCCCGCGCACCCAGCCGGGCATCGCGAACGCGATGGCCGTGGTGCAGCCGGGGCAGGACAAGCACCGGGTGCGGGCGCTGGCCGCCAACCGCGACTTCGGCAACAACGCCGACGCCGGGCAGAGCGCCTACTCCATCCCGGCCGAGGTGACCAAGTTCGGCGCGGGCTCGATCTACAAGGTGTTCACCGCCGCCGCCGCGCTGGAGCGGGGCGTCACCGGCATCGACAAGCAGATCGACGTGCCGAAGACGTACACCTCGAAGGTCTACAAGGACGGCAGCAAGCCGTACGTGGTCCGCAACTCCGGCGACCACTACAAGGAGAAGATGACGTTGACCGAGGCGTTGGCGCAGTCGCCCAACACCGCGTTCATCATCCTCGAGGAGCAGGCCGGCCTGAACAACGTCGTCGACATGGCCTACCGGCTCGGCCTGCGCGAGTCGATGCAGGGCGTCAACGGCGCGGGCGACCCGCTGAAGCCGGACGGCTCCAACGGGCCGTCGCAGGGCGAGGAGTACAAGCGCGACAACAGCGGGTCGTTCACGCTCGGCGCCGGTCCGACCAGCGTGCTGGAGCTGGCGAACGTGTCCGCCACGATCGTGAACGGCGGCAAGTGGTGCCCGCCCACCCCGGTCGAGAAGGTCATCGACCGCAACGGGCAGCCCGTGCAGCTGAAGGAAGCCGCGTGCGACCAGGCCGTGGCCCCCGAGGTGGCGAACGCCCTGGCGAACGGCATGAGCGCCGACACCAAGCCCGGCGGCACCGCCGCGGCCGCGGCGGCCGGCTGGGACCGTCCCATGATCGGCAAGACCGGCACCACCGAGAACCACTGGTCGGTGGCGTTCATGGGCGCGACCCCGCAGTTCGCCGGCGCGGTCATGACCTTCACGGACGGCGTCGCGCCCCAGGTGATCTGCAGCGGCTCCCCGCCCAGGCTGTGCGGCCGGAACGACGCCGGCGGCGTCTTCGGTGGCCAGGTGGCCGCCCCGACCTGGTTCCGAGCCATGCGCGTGATCCACGAGGGCCAGCCGCCCCAGCCCCTCCCCCCAGTAGACCCCCGCTACCGCTAACCCCCACCACCGCGACCGCCGCCACCAGCCGGCTGCGCCACCTGGGTCGCCGCCGGCTGGGCGGCCATCGGCTCGCCGGTTGGCTGGCAGCCGAGCCGCCCTCGGTTCGCCGGCCGCTGGGCCATCTTGATTCGCCGGCCGGTTGGGCCGCCTTCGGTTCGCTGGCCGGTTGGGCGGCCATCGGCTCGCCTGCCAGCCGGGCGACCTCGGTTCGCCGGCTGGCTGCGCCACCTCGGTTCGCCAGCCAGCCGGGCGGCCCTGGATTCGCTTGCGGCCGGGACGCCGCCTTGGTCCGCCAGCCACCTCCGTCAGCCTGGGTTCGCTGGCGGACCGGACCGACCTTGGTTCGCAAGCCGACCAGACGACTTCCAATCTGCGCCAGCCCGCGCCAACGCTCTGCCGACCTGGGCTCGGGCGGCCGGCGCAGCCGGCTCCCTCAACCTCCCCTCAGCGGCACCTCCACCGACCTGCACGCAACTGCCGCCTCGGCCGACCTCTCGCCACCTTCGACCGCCACGGTCGTCCACTAAGTGAGACGAGGTCGGGCTGTCGCCGCGACCGGATTTTTACTTCCCCCGGCGTCCGTCACCCGACCATGCACCCGCACTGCATCCGCACTCCGAACCGCCCGCCTCGGACACCCTCACCGCCACACCGAGCGGTTGATCCCGCCCTGGACCCCCGGCACGCCGTTCGCACTTCCCGGCTTCACCACTCCACTCCGGGCGGCGATCTTTCCACCGTCCGACTTGAGCGCGCATGACCAGGCCATACGTGCGGGCCGACCCGTGCCGACCACCGCCGGATGACGATGTTGGGCGAGTCGAAGGGCGATCTAGGACGGGCTCCGATGACCATGGCGGGGATCGGGGCGGGACGTGTCCTTCGCGTCACCATCGCCGCTCCGCCGCGTCTCCGTCACGTCTCTGCGGGGCCGTCGGTCGTGGCTCGCGGACGGCGGCGCGCTCGGGTCGTCCGAACGACGCGCTGACCAGGCATTTGTAACGACGGAGTCGACCTTTATAACGTCAACATGCGGAACGAGCTGGTACTTGTTCACGCTAAGTGATGTTTGGTGTGTTGCCTCACCGGATAGGGCCAGCAGTTGCGGTGAGGGTTGCCCTTTCTGGTTACATCGGGTTACGGTCTCCGCCGCATGTCACGGTTCGGTCACCAATGGGACACGGCGTCGCTCCCCGAAAGCGGCACCACCTGGATCCCCCGCCAGGCGTCCCAGCTGGCCGACCGTGCTCCCCGATGCAGGAAGGCACTACCTTGGCACGCCATTCAGAAGCCCGTGGCCGACGCGTGTTCACCACGCCCCCCAACGCCACCGGCAACCGCTCCCACCGCGCGGAGTGCGACAGGTTCCCCGTGAGCGGGAAGGTCGCGGCCTTCGTCGTCGCGGCCGGCGCGCTCGCCTCCGGCGTCGGCGCCTCCAGCGGCACCGGCGACGCGCAGTTCCTCCCCGTCGGCGCCAGCTCCGACCTGGCAGTCGCGATGGCGCACAGCGCCGCGCCGCGGACCGCCGACATCAAGACCGTGCACGCCGACGTCCAGCCCGCGTACGAGGCCGCGAAGCTCGTGCGGTCCGAGGGCTTCTTCGTCCGGCAGCACATCGACATGGCCATCAAGCACGCGGCGGACAGCTACACCGCCCGGCAGGCCGAGTTGAAGCGGCTGAAGGACGCCGAGGACGCGGAGAAGGCCCGCATCGCCGCCGAAGAGGCGGAGAAGGCGCGCGTCGCCGCCGAGCAGGCGCAGGCGCAGCAGGCTCCTCCGGCCGTCAAGCAGGCCCCGGCCCCGGCCCCGGCTCCGGCCGCCGCCCCTCGGGTCAGCGCCGCGAAGCCGGCCGAGGGTTCGTTCACGTCCGGCTTCGGCGCTCGCTGGGGCACGACGCACTACGGCGTCGACATCGCCAACTCCATCGGCACCCCGATCCTGTCGGCGATGGACGGCGTGATCGTCGAAGCGGGTCCGGCGTCGGGCTTCGGCCTGTGGGTGCGCGTGCGGCACAACGACGGCACGATCACCGTCTACGGCCACGTCAACGAGATCCTCGTGTCCCAGGGTCAGCAGGTCCACGCGGGCCAGCAGATCGCCACCATGGGCAACCGCGGTCAGTCCACCGGCCCTCACCTGCACTTCGAGGTCTGGATCGGCGGCTCGCAGAAAATCGACCCCGTCGGCTGGCTGGGTGCGCGAGGCATCAGCCTCTGACCCACCGCCCCTCCCGCGGAAGATCACCTGCACGAATGAACGGGCGATCTCCGGCCAGCACCACGGGCGATGGTTCGCCGCACCACCGACACCCAATCCCGATACCGCCCACACCGGCGGCAGGTGGACGCTCCCGAAGCGCGTGCACCCAGCGGACGGACGGCTCCCGAACGCGTCCACCCCGCCTGCGCCATTGGCAACCACGCCGACCGGCCGTAGCGAGGGCACGCGCTCGCGGGCACGAGGTCCGTGGATCTGTAGGCACGCCATTGCCGTCCCCGTCGGGCAGCCAGGCGCGCTTCACAGGCGCTGGCTCCAGTGATGCCCGCTGCGCTGCCGCTCCAAACCTCGACTGTCGAGGTTGCGGATACGGGGGCGTGGGCCGGCCACTGTGGCGCCGTGCTCGCAGCGGAGCCTCCGGCGGCATACCGACCGGTCGGTACCTGCGGTACGGTGGGGGCGGGAACGCTTTGGGAGGCGAATGTGGGCCGTTGGGGAATCACGCTGCCGTTGACCGGGGTGCCGGTGCTCGACCACCGGGTGCTGGTGGCCGAGTTGGCGGACCTCGGCTACACCGACGTGTGGTCGGCGGAGACCGCGGGCACGGACGCGTTCACGCCGTTGGCCCTCGCGGCGCAGTGGTCGGACCGCCTCCGGCTCGGCACGGCCATCGCGCCGGTCTACACGCGCGGCCCGGCCACGCTCGCCATGACGGCCGCCACCCTGGCCGAGGTGTCGGGTGGGCGGTTCGTGCTGGGGATCGGGTCGTCGTCGCCGGTGATCGTGCAGCGCTGGAACGGGGTCGAGTTCAGCGAGCCGTTCAAGCGCACGCGGGACACCTTGCGCTTCCTCAAGGCCGCGCTCGCGGGCGAGAAGGTGACCGAGGAGTACGACACGTTCTCGGTGCGCGGCTTCCGGCTGGAGCGCACGCCCGAGCACCGGGTGCCGATCATGCTCGCCGCGCTGCGCCCCGGCATGCTGCGCCTGGCCGGCCGGGAGGCGGACGGCGCCATCACCAACTGGCTCGGCGCCGACGACGTCACCAAGGTGCGCGCCGAGATGGGCGCCGACGGCGAGCTGGCCGCCCGGATCTTCGTCTGCCCGACCGAGGACGCGGACGCCGCGCGCGCGTTGGGCCGTATGTTGATCAGCACCTACCTGACCGTGCCCGCCTACGCGGCCTTCCACGAGTGGCTGGGGCGCGGCGAGGCGTTGCGACCCATGCACGAGGCGTGGGCGGCCGGGGATCGGCGCGGGGCGGCGGCCCTGATCCCCGACGAGGTGGTCGACGCGCTGATCGTGCACGGCAGCGTGGACGAGTGCCGGGCGCACGTCGCGAAGTACGCCGCCAACGGTGTCGACACGCCGGTCATCGCCCTCCTGCCCACCGGCGCGGACCAGGCCGAGCTGGCACGCGCGCTCGCGCCCGGAGCCTGACGGTGGCGCGGCGGGCCGGCGCGACGTCCGAGCGGATCGTGGGCGCGGCCGTGCGGTTGTTCGCCGCGAAGGGGTTCGACGGGACGACGGTGCAGGAGGTCGTCGAGGCGGCCTCCGTCACCAAGGGCGCGCTCTACCACTACTTCGGGTCCAAGGACGACCTGCTGTTCGAGATCTACCGGTCGCTGATCGGACGCCAGATGGCCGACCTCGACCGGATCGTCGCGGCCCGCCTGGACGCGGCCACCACCGTGCGGCAGATCCTGGTCAGCCTGGTCGAGACGACCGCGCGGAGCGTGGACGAGACGGCCGTGTTCGTCCGCGAGATGCACCGGCTCGACGCCGACCGGATGACCACCTTCCGGGCCGAGCGGCGGCGGTACCACGAGACGTTCCGGGCGGTCGTCGAGCAGGCGCAGGAGGCGGGGGAGTTCAGCGCGGCGGTGCCGGCCGACACGGCGGTGCTGATCGCGCTCGGCGTCGTCAACCAGCTGCCGACCTGGTACCGGCCGGACGGGCCCAAGTCGCCCGCCCGGCTCGGCGCGGAGATCGCCGACTTCATCCTCGCCGGACTCCGCCCGTGACCCGGAGACGGTGACCCGAGCCCGTGACCCGGAGGCCGTGACCTGAAGGCCGTGACCTGAAGGCCGTGACCTGAAGGCCGTGACCTGAAGGCCGTGACCCGGAGGCCGGAGCCCGGAGCCGGGTGCTCGCGGATCAGGCCGTGCGGTCGGCGTGCCGGCGCAGCGAGGCCAGCGCCTTGTCCGCGTGGGCGTTCATGGCGAACTCGGATTTGATGACGTCGATCACGGTCCGGTCGGTGTCGATCACGAACGTGTGCCGCTTCACCGGCAGCGGTCCGAACCGGCGCTTCACGTCGAAGCTCGCGGCCACCTCGCCGTCGGCGTCCGACAGCAACGGGTAGTCGAAGGAGTGCTTGTCGGCGAACTGCCGCTGCTTCGCCACCGGGTCCGGGCTGATCCCCACGCGCTGCGCCCCGACCTCGGCGAACTCGGCTGCCAGGTCGCGGAAGTGGCAGCTCTCGGCGGTGCACCCGGTGGTCATCGCGGCCGGGTAGAAGAACAGCACCACGGGGCCCGCGGCGAGCAGTTCGGACAGGGCCCGCGGGGTGCCGTCCTGGTCGGGGAGGGTGAAGTCGGGTGCCTGGTCGCCTGGCTTCATGAGCTTCCTTCCGCAGGGTGTCGATCACGTCCCGGAGGGTGTTCGCGCCAGTCCACCGTACGGTTCTCGCTAATCTCGTAGCAGGCCGGGAGGTGTGAGTTGACGAGCATGTCCGACGTCGCGCGGGCGGCCGGGGTGTCCGCCGCGACGGTGTCGCGGGCGCTGCGCGGCGAGCCCGGCGTGTCCGAGGCGACCCGCCGGTACGTCACCGAGGTCGCGAAGAAGATGCGCTACGCGATCGCCCGGGACGCGTCGAGCCTCGCGGGCGGCCGCCGGTACGCCATCGCCGTCCTCACCGCCGACGTGGGCCGCGGCGACCTGCTCGCGGGCGCGGAGGGCGCGCTGCGGCAGGCCGGGTACGACGTCCTGCTGTACGTGCTGCGCGACGACGACACGCGCGCGCGGTTCTTCGAGGAGCTGCCGCTGGCGCGGCGGGTGGACGGGGTGCTGGCCCTGTCGGTGAACCTCACCGACGCCGAGGACGCCGCGCTGACGAGCCTGGACGTGCCGGTGGTCGCGGTGTGGGACGACGACCTGCGCGAGGCGCTGCGGCTGGCGGCCGACCACCTGCTGGGCCTGGGGCACCGGGACGTGGCGCTCGTGCTGGCCGGCGACATCGACGAGTCGTACGACGAGCTGCTGGTCGCCGAGGGCCTGTCGGTACGTCCGGAGTGGACGCTGTGGTCGTCGTCGACGGTCGCGGGCGGCGAGCAGGTGGTCGACGCGCTGCTGGACGGCGAACGCCTGCCGACCGCCGTCGTCAGCACCAGCGGCGAGGTCGCGCTCGGATTGTTCCTGCGGCTGCGCCGCGACGGGCGGGACGTGCCGGGTGACGTGTCGATCGTCAGCCTCGAAGGCCCGGACCTGGCCCGCGCGGTCGGCATCACGGCGGTCGAGGGCGCGTGGCGGGAACGCGGCGAGCACGCGGTCGACGTGCTGCTGGCCCGGCTGCGCGGCGAGGAGGACCAGACCGAGCCGCCGTCGGTGCGACTGGTCGTGCGGGATTCAACCGGCCCGGCCGGGGTACATGGATCTGGGGACACGGACGGGTGACACCCGACCGGGGCATTAACCCCACGTGACTTCCTGCAACCTTTGGGTGACCACACACGACCGGCCTGGCTTCGGACAGGTCTAGGAGGCGAAGCTGTCCGGCGTGGACGACGAGCTCGCGGCACTGGCCGAGGCCCACGGCGTGGCCACCTTCTACGAGGACGCCGGCCAGCGCCGCGCCGACGTCGAGCCGGACGTCGTGGTGGCGGTGCTCGCGCAGCTGGACGTGGACGCCTCCACCCCGGAGGCGGTGCGCCGCGCGCTCGCCGCGCCCACACCGCCGCCCCGGACGGTCGTCCTGCGCGAGGGCGACGTCCTGGACGGGCCGGGCTCCGTCGAGCTGGAGGACGGCGGCCGCGTCGAGCTGCCCGCCGCGTTGCCGCTCGGCTACCACCGGCAGGGTGAGCGCACCGTCATCGTGGCGCCGCGCAAGCTCGCGCCCGTGCCCCGGTCGTGGGGCTGGATGCTCCAGCTGTACGCGATGCGGTCGGCCGGGTCGTGGGGCATGGGCGACTACGGCGACCTGGCGACCCTGGCCCGGCGCAGCGCCGCCGAACTGGGCGCGGGCGTGCTGCTCGTCAACCCGGTGCAGGCGATCAGCCCCACGTCGCCGGTCGAGCGGTCCCCGTACTCGCCGTCGAGCCGCCGGTTCGCCAACCCCCTCTACCTGCGCGTCGAGGACGTCCCCGCCTACCGGGACGTCGACGCCGCGACTCGCGCGGAGATCGACGCGCTGCGCCCGCCGAACGACACCGAGCTGATCGACTACGACGCCGTGTGGGCGGCGAAGGCCAAGGCGCTGGAACTGCTGTGGCCGCACGTCGAGCACCGCGCGCCCGAGGGCGAGCTCCTGGACTTCGCCCGGTTCTGCGCGCTTGCCGAGGTGCACGGGCCGGACTGGCGGGAGTGGCCGCCGGAGCAGCGCGACCCGGCCACCGCGACCGCCGACCCGGACCGCGTGAACTTCCACGCGTGGCTCCAGGAGCTGTGCGAGGAGCAACTGGCCGCCGCACGCCGTGCCGCGCGTGACGCGGGCATGCCCGTCGGCGTCGTGCACGACCTGCCGGTGGGCGTGAACCCGGGCGGCGCGGACACGTGGGCCGTGCGGGACGCGTTCGCCGCGGACGTCACGGTCGGCGCGCCGCCGGACGCGTTCAGCCGCCTCGGCCAGGACTGGCGCCTGCCGCCGTGGCGGCCGGACCGGCTCGCCGAGCAGGGCTACGAGCCGTTCCGCGCCGTGGTGCGCAGCGTGCTGCGGCACGCGGACGGCATCCGCATCGACCACGTCGCCGGGCTGTGGCGGCTGTGGTGGATCCCGCCGGGCGAGCCGCCGAAGCGCGGGACGTACGTGCACTACGACTCGGACGCCATGCTCGCCGTGCTGACGCTGGAGGCGCACCGCGCGGGCGCGGTGGTGGTGGGGGAGGACCTGGGCACGATCGAGCCGAAGGTCACCCGCGCGCTGCACGAGCACGGGATGCTCAGCTCCGCCGTGCTGTGGTTCCAGCGCGAGTACGACCTGCCCGAGCACCCGCTGATCCCGCCCGAGAAGTGGACCGCGTCGGCGATGGCGAGCATCTCCACGCACGACCTGCCGACCGTGGCCGGGTTCCTCGACGCCGAACACGTTCGGGTACGAGCGGAGCTCGGGCAGTTTGAAGGTCCCGTCGAGGGGGAATACCGGGCCGCCGGGCAGGAGCGGGCTGAATTGGTCGAACTCCTCAAGCAGGAGGGAGTTCGTGCCGATGACCTGGTTACGGCGTTCCACACACTTCTCGCGAAGGCCCGTTCCGTGCTCGTGCTGACATCGCCGCAGGACGCGCTCGGCGAGACCCGCCAGCCGAACCTGCCCGGGACCACCGACCAGTACCCGAACTGGCGCATCCCGCTGCCCGTCGCGCTCGACGACCTGTTCGCCGACTCGCGGGTGCGCCGCGTCGCCGCCGTGCTGGCCGAGGGGCGCGGCGCGCCGCCCGAGGGGAGCGGACCGTGAACCGAGCGGACGGGGCCGTCGCCCCGCCGGGGTGGACCGTGAACCGACCGGGTCGGGCCGTGACCTCGCCGGGTCGGACCGAAAGCCGTCGGGCCGCGGGTCGTCCGGGCCGGGCGGCTCAGGGCCTCCGTCAGGTCGCGGACCATCCACGCGGGCCGGTCCACCGTCCAGGTGGGACCATCGGCCCGGAGGTCGGCCGCGACACCGGCCGGACCGCCAACCGCAACACGCACGTCACCGCGCGCCGCCCCGCCGCGGAGTATCGTCAAGCAGTCACCCGCGCCATGGTTGGAGGTGGCATTCACCCGTGAACACCGATGTGGTGTCCCGTACCGGGCTGGTGCCCGAGCAGGCCGTCCCCCAGAGCAGCCCCGCGGACGCTCTGGAAATGACCGTCGAGAGGGTTCTGCTGGCCGTCAGGCCGTCGAACCTCGCCGACCCGATGTCCGGAGCCCGCCACGCCGAGGAGTCCCTCCGGGACGTCCTGCGGCGCACGGAGGCCGGGCGCGACCGCACCCTGTCCCAGGCCGTCGCGTGCGTCGAGGCCGCGTGCGAGCACCTGCGCTACTGCGAGCTCCAAGAGGCGCGGTTGCTGTTGGTTGCAGCACGTGGGCAGCTCGTCAGGTCGCACTCCGCCGCCACATGATCTAGAACGGTAGGGGTTCGGATCATCCCAGCTCGTCCGGAGGAATCCCTGTGCGGCCTTGGCCCGGAACGCCCTACCCGCTCGGCGCCGCTTACGACGGCGTGGGCACCAACTTCACCCTCTTCTCCGAGGTCGCGGAGTACGTCGAGCTGTGCTTGTTCGACGACGACGGGACCGAGACCCGCGTGCGGCTGCCGGAGGTGGACGGTTTCGTCCACCACGGTTACCTGCTGGGCATCGGGCCGGGCCAGCGGTACGGCTACCGCGTGCACGGCCCGCACGACCCGGAACGCGGGCTGCGCTGCAACCCGAACAAGCTGCTGATCGACCCGTACGCGAAGGCGATCACCGGCGGCGTCGACTGGCACGAGTCGCTGTTCGGCTACCAGTTCGGCGACCCCGACGCGCGCAACGACGAGGACTCGGCCGGCCACGTGCCGCTGTCCGTGGTGGTGAACCCGTTCTTCGACTGGGCGAACGACCGCCCGCCGAAGACCCCGTACAACGAGTCGGTCATCTACGAGACGCACGTGCGCGGCCTGACGATGCAGCACCCCGGCGTGCCCGAACGGTTGCGCGGCACGTACGCGGGCCTGGCGCACCCGGCGGTGATCGAGCACCTGCAGGGCCTCGGCGTGACGGCGGTCGAGCTGATGCCCGTGCACCAGTTCATCACCGATCACGGCCTGCAGCAGAAGGGCCTGCGGAACTACTGGGGTTACAACACGATCGGGTTCTTCGCGCCGCACGACGGTTACGCGGCGTTGCCGGAGTCGGCGAACCAGGTGCAGGAGTTCAAGGGCATGGTGCGGGCCCTGCACGAGGCCGGCATGGAGGTCATCCTCGACGTGGTCTACAACCACACCGCCGAGGGCAACCACCTCGGCCCGACGCTGTCCATGCGCGGCATCGACAACCAGGCGTACTACCGGCTGGTGGAGGACGACCCGAAGTTTTACATGGACTACACGGGCACCGGGAACTCGCTGAACGTGCGCAGCCCGCACACCCTCCAGCTGATCATGGACTCGTTGCGGTACTGGGTGACCGAGATGCGGGTGGACGGGTTCCGGTTCGACCTGGCGGCCACCCTGGCCCGCGAGTTCTACGACGTGGACCGGCTGTCGACGTTCTTCGACCTGGTGCAGCAGGACCCCGTGGTCTCGCAGGTGAAGCTGATCGCCGAGCCGTGGGACGTCGGGCCCGGCGGGTACCAGGTGGGCAACTTCCCGCCGTTGTGGACGGAGTGGAACGGCAAGTACCGCGACACCGTGCGCGACTTCTGGCGTGGCGAGCCCGCGACGCTCGGCGAGTTCGCGTCGCGCATCACCGGCTCGTCCGACCTGTACAAGGACGACGGCCGCCGGCCCTACGCGTCGATCAACTTCGTCACCGCGCACGACGGGTTCACGCTCAACGACCTGGTGTCGTACAACGACAAGCACAACGACGCCAACGGCGAGGACGGCCGGGACGGCGCGGACGACAACCGGTCGTGGAACTGCGGCGTCGAGGGGCCGACGGACGACCCGGAGGTCAACGAGCTGCGGGCCAGGCAGCGGCGGAACCTGCTGGCCACGACGCTGCTGTCGCAGGGCGTGCCGATGCTGCTGCACGGTGACGAGATCGGCCGCACCCAGCACGGCAACAACAACGCGTACTGCCAGGACAACGAGCTGTCGTGGGTGGACTGGACGCTCGCGGAGAAAAACCGCGACCTGCTGGACTTCACGTCGGCGCTCACCGCGTTCCGGCACAAGCACCCCGTGCTGCGGCGGCGCCGGTTCTTCCAGGGCAACCCGATCCGCAAGGGCGACGAGCTGCGCGACATCGCCTGGTTCACCCCGTCGGGTGAGGAGATGACAGAGCAGAACTGGGGTGACGACTTCGGTCGCTGCGTCGTCGTGTTCCTCAACGGCGAGGGCATCCCGGACGTCGACCAGCGGGGCATGCGGGTGCTGGACGACTCGTTCCTGCTCGCGTTCAACGCGCACCACGAGGACATCGAGGTGACGCTGCCCGAGGAGGGGTACGGCGCGCAGTGGACGGTCGTGATCGACACGGCGACCGGCGAGGTCCGGCCGCCCGAGGAGGGTGAGCCGGTGCCGGCGGGCGGCACGATCGTGCTGACCGCGCGCTCGCTGGTGGTGCTGCAGCGGACGGGTCAGGAATGACGGCCGGCGGCGGAACGGCGCGCGGGTCGGCCGGGGAAGCGGTGGACGGTTCGGCGCGTGGCGCGGCGGACGGCAGGGCTGCGGCCGCGTGACGGCTG
>NZ_JBHTLK010000139.1:0-18364 GCF_042678885.1 Saccharothrix hoggarensis | reverse complement strand
GCCCTGGGCGGACCCGTGCCGGCCGCGGACGTCGACCGGGCCGCCGAGCTGGGCCGGGCGCTGGCGGGCAGCGCGGCGCGGACCCTCGTCAACGAGGACCTGCACTACGCCAACGTGCTGCGCGGCGAGCGCGAACCGTGGCTGATGATCGACCCGAAACCGCTGTCCGGCGACCCCGAGTTCGGCGTGATCCCGTTGCTGTGGAACAGGTTCGGCGAGCTGGACGGCGAACGCGGGCTGCGCGACCGGTTCGCCGCGCTGTGCGACATCGGCGAGCTGGACGCCGCCAGGGCCCGCGCCTGGACGTTCTACCGGGCCGTGGACACCTGGTTGTGGTGCCTGGACGCGGGCGAGGCCCACCTGGCCGCCACGAGCGCCGCCATCGCCGACGCCTTCCGCCCGTGATCCCGGGGACGGCGGCCCGTCCACTGTGGAACGCAGCGGCGGGGCGTGCGGCGGACTAGCCTGATCACGTGGTCGCCGTGAACCGGGTCTTCGCCGCTCAACTCGCCGGGCTGCCCGTGTTCGGGCCCGACGGCGAGTCCATCGGCAAGGTCCGTGACCTGGTCATCGGCCTGCGGGTGGACCGCCAGCCGCCGCGCGTCCTCGGGCTGGTGCTCGAACTGGCCACCCGGCGGCGCATCTTCGTGCCGATGCTGCGGGTCACGTCGATCGAGCCGAACGCCGTGACGCTCGCCACCGGCTCGGTCAACCTGCGCCAGTTCCACCAGCGCACCAACGAGGTGCTGGTGGTCGGCGAGCTGCTCGACGCCCGCGTCACGCTCACCACCGGCGCGTCCGCGGTGCTGGTCGACGCCGCGATGGAACCGACCCGGACCAGGGACTGGCGGATGACGCGGGTGGCCGTGCAGGAGCGCACCGGGCGGCTGGCCAGGCGCGGACCGGTGCAGGTGCTGCGCTGGGAGGAGCTGACCGGGCTGTCGGTGACCGAACTCGCAGGTCAGCCGCAGGGCGCGCAGCACCTGGTGGCGATCTTCGAGACGATGCGCGCCGCCGACGTGGCGCTGGCCCTGCACAGCCTGCCGCTGAAGCGCCGGTACGAGGTGGCCGAGGCGCTGGACGACGAGCGCCTCGCCGACGTGGTGGAGGAGATGGCGGAGGAGGACCAGAAGGACCTGCTCGCGCACCTCGACGACGAGCGCGCCGCGGACATCCTGGAGGCGATGAACCCGGACGACGCGGCGGACCTGCTGGCCGAGCTGCCCGAGGTGGAGAAGGACCGGTTGCTGGAGCTGATGGAGCCGGAGGAGTCCGCGCCGGTCAGGCGGCTGCTGGAGTACAGCTACGACACGGCGGGCGGCCTGATGACCCCGGAGCCGGTGGTGCTGTCGCCGGACGCGACGGTCGCCGAGGCGCTCGCGCACGTGCGCAACCCGGACCTGACGCCCGCGCTGGCCAGCATGGTGTTCGTGTGCCGGCCGCCGACCGCGACGCCGACCGGCCGGTACCTGGGGTGCGTGCACATCCAGCGGCTCCTGCGCGAACCGCCGTCCGACCTGGTCGCGGGCGTCCTGGACCTGGACCTGGCGACGTTGTCGCCGAACGCGTCGCTGAGCGACGTCACCCGCTACTTCGCCGCCTACAACCTCGTCTGCGGGCCGGTCGTCGACGAGAGCGACCACCTGATCGGCGCGGTCACCGTGGACGACGTGCTGGACCACCTGCTGCCCGCGAACTGGCGCGAGACGGGGCTGACCCATGCCTGAGCTGCTGCCGCGCCGGCGGCTCGACCAGCCGCGCACGCCCGGCCGGTTCCGGCTGTCGCTCGACCCGGAGGCGTTCGGCCGGTTCTCCGAGCGGCTGGCCCGGTTCCTCGGCACCGGCAAGTTCCTGTTCTGGCAGACGCTGCTGGTGATCGTGTGGATCACGCTGAACCTGTTCGCGGTGACGCTGCGCTGGGACCCGTACCCGTTCATCCTGCTCAACCTGGCGTTCTCCACCCAGGCCGCGTACGCCGCGCCGCTGATCCTGCTGGCGCAGAACCGGCAGGACGACCGCGACCGGGTGTCGTTGGAGGAGGACCGGGCGCGGGCCGCGCAGACGAAGGCGGACACCGAGTACCTGGCCCGCGAGCTGGCCGCGCTGCGGCTCGCCGTTGGCGAGGTGGCGACCCGCGACTACCTGCGCAGCGAGCTGGAACGCGTGTTCCGCGAGCAGCGCAAGCGCCCCGCCAAGGACGGCGGCGGCGGTGGCGGCAGCGGGGGCGGCGGGGGCAAAGAGGCGAAGGGCGCGGTCAAGGACGACGTGCCGACGTAGGCGCGGCGGCCGTCACGACTCGTCGTCGGAGCCCAACCGGTCGCAGGCTCGGCCGAAGGCCTCGAGCTCGGCGTGGCTGAACGCCTCCGCGAAGTGCCGCGCCACGCCGGTGAGGTGCGTGCCGGACGCGACCCGCAGCCGGTCGAGGCCCTGCGGGGTGAGCACCGCCACCACGCCGCGCCCGTCGCCGTCGGCGCGTTCCCGCAGCACGAGGCCGGCGCGTTCCAGCCGGTCGACCAGTCGCGTCACGCCCGACCGGGACAGCAGCACGGCGTCCGCCAGTTCGGTCATCCGCAGCCGGTGCTGCGGCGCCTCGGCGAGCTGCACCAGGACGTCGTAGGCCGCGAGCGACAGGCGTTGCTCGGCGATCAGCTCGGCTTCCAGGACCCGAGTGAGCCGCGCGTGCGCCCGGAGGAAGGATCGCCACACCCCCAGCTCGGTACGGGTGGGCAACCGGGCAGATCCGGTTTCCGGCACGGACACCAATGTTACGGAAAGCACGCAACCGGCTTCGCGCTGCCCCCGGAACGGAGGTGACCAACCGGTAGCTTGGAGGTGCACGGCCCGCCGTAGCATGGCGGTCCCACCACATCTTTCGAAGGCGCTTCCAGTGACTCTTCCTTCCGTTGACGACGTGCAGAAGGCGTTGGCCGGTGTGCAGGACCCGGAGATCCGGCGTCCCATCACCGACCTGGGCATGGTCAAGGGCGTCGTGGTCGGTGACGACGGGATCGTGGACGTGGCGGTGTACCTGACCGTCTCCGGCTGCCCGCTGCGCGACAAGATCACCGCCGACGTGACGTCCGCCGTGTCCGCGCTCGACGGCGTGTCCGCCGTCCGCGTCGAGCTGGACGTGATGAGCGACGCGCAGCGCACCGAGCTGCGCAAGTCGCTGCGCGGCGGCGTCGAGGAGCCCGTGATCCCGTTCGCCCAGCCCGGCTCGCTGACGCGGGTCTACTGCGTGGCGTCGGGCAAGGGCGGCGTCGGCAAGTCGTCGGTGACGGTGAACCTGGCCGTCGCGATGGCGGCGCGAGGGCTGTCCGTCGGTGTGGTGGACGCCGACATCTACGGCCACTCGATCCCGCGGATGCTCGGCACGGACGGCAAGCCGACCCAGGTCGAGAAGATGATCATGCCGCCGCAGGCGCACGGCGTGAAGCTGATCTCCATCGGCATGTTCACGCCGGGCAACACGCCGGTCGTCTGGCGCGGCCCCATGCTCCACCGGGCGTTGCAGCAGTTCCTGGCCGACGTGTTCTGGGGCGACCTCGACGTGCTGCTGCTCGACCTGCCGCCGGGCACCGGTGACATCGCCATCTCGGTGGCCCAGCTGGTGCCCAACGCGGAGATCCTGGTCGTGACGACGCCGCAGCAGGCGGCGGCCGAGGTGGCCGAGCGGGCCGGGTCGATCGCGTTGCAGACGCGGCAGCGGATCGCCGGCGTGATCGAGAACATGTCGTGGCTGGAGCTGCCGGACGGGACGCGGATGGACGTGTTCGGCTCCGGCGGCGGGCAGGCCGTGGCCGACTCGCTGACCAAGGCCGTCGGCTCGGACGTGCCGCTGCTGGGCCAGGTCCCGCTCGACCCGCGGCTCCGCGAGCAGGGCGACTCGGGCACGCCGATCGTGCTGGCGCACCCGGAGTCGGCCGCCGGTCAGGTGCTGACGACGGTGGCGGGCAAGCTGTCGACCCGTTCGCGCGGGCTGGCCGGTCGCCTGCTGAACGTCTCGCCGGCCGGCCGCTGACGCCCACGGGTGCGGTTCGCGGGTGATCGCCGCTCGCTACTCGCCGCGAAGCGTGATGTGCTCGTCGACTTCCCCGTCGGCGATGGCGCCACCGTAGATCGCCAGACCGTTGGCGAACTCCGCGCCACGCTCGACGGCGAACTCGATCGTGTTCTCGCCGCGCCGGAGCGCCGAGGCGTCGAACCGCCACCGGTAGTGGGCGCCGCTCCCGTCGTCGGGCATCACGCGTCGGGATGGCAGGCGGGTGCCGTTCACGATCACCGTGACGTCCGTGCGCTGGTCCTCGCTGTCGGTTTGGTACTGGGTGTCGGCGGAGAGTCGCGCCGAGAGCTCGACCTGTCCGCCCTCGAACTCGCCGAGGGTCACCCGGTACACGAACGAACCGACGGAGTTGCCGTAGGCGTGGGCGTGGGTCACGCCCTCCGTCTCCGGCAGGTCCCTGCGGGATTCGTAGCCGGGTCCGTCGGGCTGCCACCAGGAGGCTGCGACGTCGTAGGACGACGGTGCGACCTTCACGTCGAGCCTCTTGTCGTCCGACTGCGACCCGGCCGGCCGCGGTGACGTGGCGGGCTGAGAGGTGGCGGGTGGTGGCGCGGCGGGTTGCCGCGGGAGCAGCCAAGCGAGGATCGCGACCACCAGCGCCATGGCGCCCACGACCAAGGCCCCCAGGCCCGCCACCGCCCCTGCCCTGGTCCAGGGCCCTTCCACTCGACTACCTCCGTGCTCACCCCGGTCGAGTGCCGGCCCCGGCGCCGCCGCTCGCGACCTTCACCCCGACTGGTCGACCCGAGCCCGCTCGCGTCAGGTGGCGTCCGGGTCGTACGGCGGGCGCTCGCCCTGCTGGAGGGGGCGGTCGCGGGTGGACTGGGCGGAGGACGGCGGGACGGCCGGGTGGCCGTTCGGCTTCTCCGCCGGGTCGTCGTCCCACAGGTGCTTGGTGATCGCGCGCTTCGGGTCGAAGTTGCGGAGTTCGCGGAGGTCTTCCAGCGGCTTGCGGAGCTGCTCGAACTCCGGCCCCATCTCCTGCTTCAGCTGCTCCCGCGCGCCGGTCGCGTAGTCGCGCACCTGGCGGACGGTCTTGCCGACCCACGCGGCGGCCGAGGGCAGTCGTTCGGGCCCCAGGATGAACAGGCCCGCGACGATGATGATGAGGATCTCAACCCATCCGATGCTGTCGAACACCCGCGTGCCCCACCTTCCGCGCCCAGCCGGCCGAACCCCGACGCCCGGACCCCGGCCCGGTTGCCAGCGTAGCCGTCAGTCCGACCTCAGGGTCACCTGCACGGTCAGCTCCCGACCCTGCCTGGCCAGCACGACCGGCACCGTCTCGCCGATTTCACGGTCCCTTACGGCAACGGTCAACTCCGCGGCGTTGCGCACCACCCGGTCGCCGACGCGCGTGATCACGTCGCCCTCCTCGATACCCGCCGCGTCCGCCGCGCCGCCCTCGGGGACGTTCTGCACCTGCGCGCCCTCGGCCGTCTCCGCCGACGCCGAGCGCACGTTGATGTTCATGTCCGCGTGCTTCACCTGGCCATCGCGGATCAACGCCTGCGAGACCCGGCGCGCGTAGTTGCCGGAGATGGCGAACCCGAGGCCGACCGAGCCGCCGGTCTCGGTCCGGATCGACGAGTTGATGCCCACCAGCGCGCCGGACGAGTCGACGAGCGCGCCGCCCGAGTTGCCGGGGTTGATGGCCGCGTCGGTCTGGATCGCGTCGTAGGTGACCTGCGGACCGCCGTTCTCGCCCGCCGCCGTCACGGGTCGGTGCAGGGCGCTGACGATGCCCTCGGTCACCGTGTTCGACAGCGACAGCGGGGAGCCGATGGCCAGCACGGTGTCGCCGACGGCCAGGTCGTCCGAGTCGCCGAACTGCAGCACGGTCGGGTTCTCCACGTCGACCTTGATCACCGCGAGGTCGGTCTTGGAGTCGCGGCCGACGATCTGCGCCACGGCCCGCTTGCCGTCGGTGAAGACGACGGTCAGCTTCGCGGACGTGTCCTGCGCCGCCGGCGCGACGACGTGGTCGTTGGTGAGGATGTACCCCTCGCCGTCGATCACCACGCCGGAGCCGACGCCCGCCACGTTCGCGCCCTTGAACTCGATCGACACGACGCTGGGCGTGACGCGCTGCGCGATGTCGGCGACCGACCCGACGGGGCGTTCCTTGCCGGGCTTGACCTCGGCGAGCGTGACGCCGCCGTCGGTGAGCGGGTTGCCCATCCGGCCGAGCAGCCAGCCGACGACGCCGCCGCCCGTGCCGACCAGCAGGGCCGCGACCAGCAGGAACACCAGGGCCATCGGCTTGACGCGCCGCCCGAACAGCAGCTCGGGGACGCTGAGCTGCGGGCCGGGCCGCGCCTCGGGCTTGGGTTCGGTGTCGGGTTCCTCGGTGACGGCGGGCGGGCCGATGACGGCCGACGCCCCGGGGTCGCGCCACGCGTCGCCCGCGGGCTTGCCCTCCCAGAAGACGGGCTCCACCTCGGGCTCGCCGTTCAGGTCGACCGGCGGGCGCTGCAAGCGGGTGGCGCTGTCGCCTTGAGGGCGGCCGAACGCCGTGGACAGCGCCTCGGGCGGCGGCGGCGCGAGCCGGACCTGGCCGTTGCCGTTGAGGTTCGGACGGTCGGCGGAGAACGCGCCCGGCACGCCCTGCGGTCGGCCGAACACGGCGGCTTGGCCGGGGTCCACGGGCGGGCGGTCCAGGGGACGCGGCGCGAGCCTGCGGTGCACCCCGTCGTCCACACCGGACCTGGGAGTCCCGTTGCCCTGCTCTGGCTCGCTCATCGCTCCCCGCACGTCGTCACACCAGTCGTCACACCATGAGTCGTCACACCACGGTTGTCGCGGGGCAATCGTGCCTCGTCACCGGTGAAGTTGCCGTCAGCGGGTCGGCGGGCGGCCGGTGACCAGGCGTGGGTCCGGGCCGGGCCGGTGGCATCGCCCGGAGTGGCGGTTGGCCCGGAACGGTGGTCCGCCGGAACGGTGGTCCGCCGGAACGGCGGTTCGGCCCGGAGCGGTGGTTCGGCCGGAACGGCGTCAGCGGCCGAGGACGGTGTTCGCCACGGGGCGCAGCACGTCCGCCCGCTCCTGCTCGGCAGCGGTCAACGACGACGGCGCGACGACGGGCGGCGGCGGGGTGTTGCCCTGGGCGGGCGTGGGCGAGTGGTCCTCGCTGCCGGGTGCGACCAGGGCGAGCGCACCGAGCATGAGCCCGGACACGACGACACCGGCGCCCTGGCGCGCGCGTTTGCCGCCGAAGAAACCGGTCCCGAAGCGGCTACCGCCGCTGGTTCCGAAAGGGCGGCTCTGCCCCAACACGGGTCCGCTGCCGAACGCGACCCGGTCGGGCCGCTGCACGGTGACGAGTTGGCCGTCCTCGGTGACCGCGAGGCCGTCGGGCGCGCTGGGCAGTTCCACTTCCTGCGGGATCGCGCCCAGCCTGGCGAGCAGGCCGGCGGGCGCGCACGGCGCGTCGGCGGCGCGGACCGCGGAACGAGCCTGCTGCTGGGAGTAGGCCTCGGCCGCGCAGAACGGGCAGCGCGCGAGGTGCGCGGCCGCCCGGTTGTGCGCCGAGGCGGACAGCTCGCCGTCGACGAAGGCGACGACCGCGTCGGGCAGCAGGTGCTGCTCGGGCAGTTGCCAACCTCGCAGGTCGGTCATGCAGAGTCCTCCTGAGCCAGACCCCGACGGCGTTCCAGTGCGACCCGCAGGGCCTGGCGGCCCCGGTGGATCCTGCTCCTCACGGTACCGAGTTTGACGCCGAGCGTGGCGCCGATCTCCTCGTAGGAGAGCCCTTCCACGTCACACAGCACGACGGCGGCCCGGAACTCCGGCGGCAACTCGTCCAACGCGGCCTGGAGCTCCGGGTCGAGGTGCGTGTCGTCGTAGATCTCCTCGGGCGTCGGGTCGTCGCCGGGGATGCGGTCCGTCTCCTCCGGCAGGGCCTCCATCCGCACGCGCGAGCGGCGGCGGGCCATGTCGAGGAAGAGGTTGGTGGTGATGCGGTGCAGCCAGCCTTCGAACGTGCCCGGCTTGTACGACGCGAGGGAGCGGAACACCCGGATGAACGTCTCCTGGGTGAGGTCCTCGGCGTCGTGCTGGTTGCCGGTCAGGCGGTAGGCCAGCCGGTACACCCGGTCGGCGTGGTCGCGCACCACTTGGTCCCACGAGGGCGCGATCCAGTCCGCGTCCTCGATGGGCGCGTTGGGTACGGCGGTCGGCTGCGTTGGCATCGGGCGGTTAAGCACCTCCACTGGGCTGCTGCCCTGCTGCACGGGTCAACGTTCGGCTGCCCTCACGTGTTCCCGTTGGTCGTGCGCTGGAACCAGACTGACCGGTCCGCTTATAACCATCGTGAGAGTCGGCTGAGAGCAGGCTGAGAATCCGGGTTGCCTGCCGATCCCGCCCGGATCGCCGCCGGCGGCGTTAGCCTTCGGGTGTGGATGCGCCGACGCGCGAGTACGTGGAGCGCTACCTGCCCGAGGACGCCGTGATCACGGCCGCCAGGGCTCGTGGCGTCGAGTTGGGGTGCGTGCCGATCGGGTCCGGCGGCGGCGCGGCGCTGCGGTTCCTCGCCGCGGCGTTGCAGGCCAAGGCCGTGGTGGAGATCGGCACCGGCGCCGGTGTCGGCGCGTTGTACCTGCTCAGCGGCATGCCCGCGGCCGGGGTGCTGACCTCGATCGACGTGGAGCCGGAGCACCAGCGGGCGGCCAGGGTGGCGTTCGCGGAGGCCGGCATCGCGGTCTCGCGCACCCGGTTGATCATGGGCCAGGCGCTGGAGGTGCTGCCCCGGCTGACCGACGGCGCCTACGACCTGGTGTTCGTGGACGCGGCGAAGGCCGAGTACCCGAAGTACCTGGCCGAGGGCGTGCGGCTGCTGCGGCCGGGCGGCGTCATCGCGTTCGACAACGTGCTCTGGCACGGCCGCGTGGTCGACCCGGCGCACCGCGACCCGGACACGACGGCGATGCGGGACGTGGCGCGCGCGGTGCGGGAGGACGACCGGCTGGTGCCGGTGATCCTGCCCTTGGGCGACGGGCTGCTGGTGGCCGCGAAGGTCGCCTGACCGGTCCCGACCACCCGATCGGCGTCACCCTTGTGGGTGAAAAGCCCCGCCGATGTGGCCGGCGGCTCGGACGGACGCGCGCACACCGCGCGGCCGGGCGCCGGGGACCGCCGCGAGGGCGGCCCCCGACCGGCCTCAGTCCGCCGTGACGCCCTTCCCGAGCACCGTCACGCCGCCCGCCGACACGGTGTAGCGCTGCCGGTCCGTCGCCGGGTCCACGCCGATCAGCGCGCCGTCGGGCACGACGACGTTCTTGTCCAGGATCGCCCGCCGCACGACCGCGCCGCGACCGATCCGCACGCCCGGCAGCAGCACGCTGCCCTGCACCACGGACCCCGACTCCACGACGACGTCCGAGCTGATCACCGAGCCGTGGATGGTGCCGGAGATGATCGAGCCCGGCCCCACCATGGAGTCCTCGGCGCTGCCGCCCGCGATGAACTTCGCCGGCGGCAGGGGCGGGGTCGCGGTCCGGATCGGCCACGCCTGGTTGTAGAGGTTGAACACCGGGCGCACCGACACGAGGTCCATGTGGGCCTCGTAGTACGCGTCGATGGTCCCCACGTCGCGCCAGTACCCGCGGTCCCGGTCGGACTCGCCCGGCACCTGGTTGTCGGCGAAGTCGTAGACGTGGGCCTGCCCCTGGTCGACGAGCATCGGGATGATGTCGCCGCCCATGTCGTGGTCGGAATCGGGGTTGGCCGCGTCCGCGCGCAACGCGTCGATCAGCGCTTCGGTGGTGAACACGTAGTTGCCCATCGACGCGAAGGTGACCTCGGGGTCACCGGGCACGTGCGGTGGGTCCGACGGCTTCTCCAGGAACCGGGTGATCTGGCCGAACTCGTCGGAGTCGATGCACCCGAACGCCTTCGCCTCGGCCCGGGGCACCCGGATGCCGGCGACGGTGACGCCGGCGCCCGTCTCGACGTGCTGGTCCACCATCTGGCCGGGGTCCATCCGGTAGACGTGGTCCGCGCCGAAGATGATCACGTGCTCCGGCTTCTCGTCGTTGACGAGGTTGAGGCTCTGGAAGATCGCGTCGGCGCTGCCGGTGTACCAGCGCGGGCCCAGCCGCTGCTGCGCCGGCACCGGCGTGACGTACTGGCCGAGCACATTGGACAGGCGCCACGTCGTGGAGATGTGGCGGTCCAGGGAATGGGATTTGTACTGGGTGAGCACGCAGAGCTTGACGAAACCCGCGTTCACCAGGTTGGACAGGACGAAGTCCACCAGCCGGTAGTTACCGCCGAAGGGCACCGCCGGCTTTGCCCGGTCGGCGGTCAACGGCCACAACCGTTTGCCTTCGCCACCGGCGAGGACAATTCCTAGAACATGCGGTTGCCCTTTCACAGGAACGACCCTAACCGGGTGAGCACCGGCCCACCAACGGCGAAGTAACGCAAACTCGACTTGTTCACCCGGCTGCCCCCGGTCGCGGGGTTACGGTGAGCGCCGTGCGAATTGGACTGCTGACACGGGAGTACCCGCCGGAGGTCTACGGCGGAGCTGGGGTGCACGTCGGTTTCCTGGTGCCGAGGTTGCGCGAACTGGTCGACGTGGACGTGCACGCCTTCGGCGGGCCGCGCGCGGACGCCAGGGCGCACAACCCGGCGCACGGCCTGGAGCAGGCGAACGCCGCCCTGGCCACGCTGTCGGTGGACCTGGAGATGGCCGCCGCCCTGGGTGACGCGCAGCTCGCGCACTCCCACACCTGGTACGCCAACATGGCCGGTCACCTGGCCAAACTGCTGCACGGCATACCCCACGTGGTGACCGCGCACTCGCTGGAGCCGCGCCGGCCGTGGAAGGCCGAGCAGCTGGGCGGCGGCTACCGGGTCTCGTCCTGGGTGGAGCGCACCGCGTACGAGGCGGCGGACGCCGTGATCGCGGTCAGCGAGGGCATGCGGGCCGACGTGCTCGACTGCTACCCGGCGCTGGACCCGGCACGGGTGCACGTGGTCCGCAACGGCATCGACACGGCGGCCTACCACCCCGTGGCGGAGACGGACGCGCTGGTCCGGCACGGGATCGACCCGCACCGGCCGATCGTGACGTTCGTGGGGCGGATCACGCGGCAGAAGGGCGTCGGGCACCTGGTCGCGGCCGCGCACCGGTTCTCGCCGGACGCGCAGATCGTGCTGTGCGCGGGCGCACCGGACACCCCGGAGATCGCCGAGGAGACGCGGCTCGCGGTGGCGGAGCTGGCGGCGTCCCGGCCGGGGGTGTTCTGGATCCAGCAGATGCTCCAGCCGGCCGAGGTGCGGCAGATCCTGAGCCACTCGACGGTCTTCGTGTGCCCGTCGGTGTACGAGCCGCTGGGCATCGTGAACCTGGAGGCGATGGCGTGCGGGACGGCCGTGGTGGCGTCCGACGTGGGCGGCATCCCGGAGGTCGTCGACCACGGGCGCACCGGCCTGCTCGTGCACTACGACGAGAAGGACGTGGAGGCGTACCGGACGGCGCTGGCGGACGCGGTCAACGAGGTGCTGGGCGACCCGGAGCGGGCGGCGGCGTTCGGCGCGGCCGGCCGGGAGCGGGCGGTCGAGGAGTTCTCGTGGGCGACCGTGGCCGAGCAGACCGTGGACGTCTACCGGGCCGCGCTGGCCTCGCCGACCCGCTGACCCCTGACTTCTGACCCCTGGTCCTCCTGGCCTCTGACCCCCCTGAACACCGTTGAGCGATCGTTGAACACCGCAGTGTGACGCGCGCCACCTCGTGCCGGATGCAACCGGACGGGGTGGCGATCGCCTTTAAGGGGTGGGGGCGACTACTGGGGGCGGTATGCGGTGGCTTGTGCTCCTGCTCGCGCTGGCGGCCGGCGGGTGCGCCACGCCGGCGTTCAGCGCCGAGCAGGTCCGGTTGACCATCGAGGGGAAAGAGGTGCTGGACGCGCCCGGCCTGCAGGCGCGGGCCGAGGCCGAGCTGAGCTACACGTTGTCGTTCGGGTACGTCGCCCGCACCGGCCACGACCCGGTGAGCTGCTGGTTCGCCCGCACGGGCCGGGCGTTCGAGATCGACACCAGGCTGTGGTGCGGTCCGGTGCAGGTGCCCGGCACGGCCGCCACCACCGACTGGGTGCCCGTGCCGCTGAAGCAGGTGGACCAGAACGGGTCCGGCATCCGGCTGGAGGTGCAGCCGGCGCAGGTGCCGCCGCAGGGGTCGCGGAGCACGCCGGTGGGGAAGCTGGTGCGCACCGACGGGCGGGAGACCGTCGCCGACCAGGGCGTCGGCGCGGCGGGGCCGGACTTCCTGGCCGTGCTGCCCGACGACGGCCAGGCGCTGGACGCGGCGTCGGCGGTGGTGCGGGACGACCAGCTCGAAGTCCGGGTGACGGGCTACTCGGCGCCCGCGGTGTGGCCGACGGCGGAGGGTGACCTGCGGGCCGAGCACGGGGTGGCGCTGCGGGTCCTGCGGCTGCACGTGACGCGGCACAGCGTGGTCGACTCGGCGTTCGGCCAGACGCCGTGGCGCGGCTGGCTGCCGCAGTTGCCGGAGCTGGCGCTGGACGTGCCGGGTCGGCGGCACCGGCTGCCCGACGACCGGCTGCCGGAGCGGGGTTCGGTGCTGGTGGTCTACACGGTGCCGGTCACGGGCCAGCCGGAGTCGCTGGTGCTCGACACCGTGGGGGCGAAGTCGCTCCAGCAGCGGGTCGAGGTGCCGTCCGGCCGGGCGCTCGGCGACGTGCCGCACGTGCTGCGGCGCGCGCCGGGGCCGGAGTCGATGTCGGTGTCCACGCCCGTGTCGGTCGGCGCCGCCGGGCGGGCGGGGTCGCTGGAGGTGATCCGGGCCCGGCTGGGGCGGCAGCGGCCCGTGTCGTCCGACGGGCAGTACGAGCTGGCCACGGCCGCCGCCGGGAAGGCGCTGCTGGAGCTGCGGCTGGTGGGCCACGACGTGCCGACCGTGCTGGGCGCGGGCGTCACGGCGCCGCTGGTGGCGGTGACCCTGCCGGACGGCGCGCAGGCCCGTCAGGTGGGCGCGCGCTACGGCGGGGAGACGTTCCCGGTGGCGGTCGTGTACGAGGTGCCGGAGGACGTCCGGTCGGTGACGTTCGCGGTCACCTCGGGGACCGTGGCCCTCCCGCAGCTGGGCACGGTCGCCGTCACCGGCGGCGAGGCGGCGGAGGTGCCGCTCGACTTCTGACCCCGGTGGGCGAGGACGGCGGCGAGCGCCGCCAGGGCAAGCCAGGCGGTGACCAGCACGACCAGGCCGGACCAGCCGTGCGCCTGGTGCGCGACGCTGCCCGCCGTGCCGCCCGTGCTGCTGCCGACGTAGAAGGCGAACAGGTACACGCCCGGCGCCTGCCCCCGCGCCTGCCGGGACGCCCTCGCGCCGACCCAGCCAGGAGACCGAGACCGTGCGCGGCCTCGTCGCGGCGGGCCTCGGCGTGGCGCTGCTGCCCCACGCCGACTCGCCGTCGGGGCTGCCGGAGATCTCCCTCACGCCGCGGGCGGGTCGGGAGATCGCGCTGGTCTGGCCCGCCGACGTCCCGCTCCCACCCGCCGTGCGGGCGTTCCGGGATCACGCGCTGGGCGCGTAGCCCTCGGCCAGCTCGATCAGGGTGCGGGCCGCGAAGCCCGTCGCGCCGGCCACGACCTCGTCGTACACCTTGTCGGCCCGCGCGGGGCCGGCGATGTCGAGGTGCGCCCACGGCACGTCGCCGGTGAACTCGCGCAGGAACAGGGCGGCGGTGATGCCGCCCGGCCCCGGCGGGCACTGCCGGACGTCGGCGATGTCGCTGCGCACGTCGTCCGCCAGGTGGTCCAGCAGCGGCATGCGCCACCAGGCCTCACCGACCCGCGCGCCCGCCTCGGCGACGCGGGCGGCCAGGTCGTCGTCGGTGGCGAACAGGCCGCCGGTGCGCAGGCCGAGGCTGACCTTCATCGCGCCGGTCAGCGTGGCCACGTCGACCAGGACGTCCGGCGCCAGGTTCCGCACCGCGTACGCCAGCGCGTCGGCCAGCACCAGCCTGCCCTCGGCGTCGGTGTTCGTGACCTCGGTCGTGGTGCCGCCGTACTGGCGGATCACGTCGCCCGGCCGGTACGCCGACCCGGACACGTGGTTCTCCGCCGCGGGCACCAGGCCGGTCACCCGCACGGGCAGGCCGAGCGTCGCGACGCCGACCAGGGCCGCGACCACCGCCGCGCCGCCGGACATGTCGGTGCGCATCAGGTGCATGCCCTCGGCGGGCTTGATCGAGATGCCGCCGGTGTCGAACGTGATGCCCTTGCCGACCAGCACGAGGTGGGGCTGCCCGGCGGCCGTGCCCGGCCAGGTCAGCTCGATGAACCGGGGCGGGCGCGACGACCCGCCGCCCACCGCCAGCACACCGCCGAAGCCCTGCTCGGCCAGCCACCGCTCGTCCCGCACCTCGACGCCCAGGCCCGGCACGGCCCGCGCCGCCTTCGCCGCCGCCGCGGCCAGCCACGACGGGTCCTTCACGTTGGACGGCGTGTTCGCCAGGTCGCGGCTCAGCGACGTCGCGGCAGCCAGCGCGTTCGCCTTCCGCACGACCTCCGCCAGCGCCGGGTCGGCCGCGACCAGCCGCAACGACCTCACCCGCTTCGGCGGGTCCTCGCCGGTGACCTTGAACCGGTAGCCGCCCACGGCCGCGCCGAGCGTGAACGCGGCCACCGCGTCGGCGGTCACGTCGGCGGGCAGCCGCACGTCGAACGTCGTCCCGCCCGCCTTCTCCGCGTCCGCGTGCAGGGCCCGGACCAGCGACGCGCCGGCCTTGCGCCAGTCGCCCGCCCCGCCGTCGCCCACGCCGACGACCCACGTCCGCCCCTGCCGCGACGTCGACCCCGCCTTGCCGGACACGTCGTCCACGTCCAGGTCGGGGGCCTCCTCCGCACCCGGCCCGAACCGGACCGGGTCGCCGGGGAACGCGACGAGCACCGCGGGCACACCTCGCCGGAGGGTGTCGGCCACCTCGACGGTGACCAGCGGGGTGGGCAGGGGCGCTCGCACGGGGGAACCTCCCGGTGGGGTTTCTGGGACAGGGTGGGTCAGGTCACACCGGGCCGGTGGCGTCACAGGTGACCTGGGCCGTCACGACGTAGCGATGCCCCGGTTCCACTGTGGAAACCGGGGCTCGACGCTGTCTCGTTCCGGCTGGTCAGCCGGCGGCTGCCTTGAGGGCGTCGCCCAGGGCGTTGGCCTCGTCCGCCGACATCTCGACGACGAGGCGGCCACCACCCTCGAGCGGAACGCGCATCACGATGCCGCGCCCCTCCTTGGTCACCTCGAGGGGACCGTCGCCGGTCCGGGGCTTCATGGCCGCCATCGCGTGCTCCCTCCGTCAACATCTTCCCCGTCCGACCAGGGCCGGATACTCCGCCCATTCTCCCCTATGCGGACTCGGCAGCGAAACCGAACCGATCTTTCCGACCCGTCCGCGACCGGTTGGCGATCTTCACGGAGCCGCAGTTCACGCCCAGGATCGCCGTGCCGCAACGACTTCCGCGCCCGCCCGCGACCGTCACCTGGTCGTGACCGATCGCCGCTCTGTGGCGTGTCGCGGGGTCGCCCTGACAGACTCGGCTCTCGTGCGAGCCCGTTCCGCGCTCTTCGACGTCTACGGCGGCCACCTGCGCGAGCGGGGCGGCGCCGCGACGATCGCCGCCCTGGTCCGGTTGCTGGAGCCGCTGGACTTCGCCGCGCCCGCCGTGCGCACCGCGGTGTCGCGCACGGTGCGCCAGGGCTGGCTCGAACCCGTCCGCCTGCCGGACGGCCCCGGCTACGCGATGACACCCCGCGCGGAAAGGCGGCTGGACGAGGCCGCGGCCCGCATCTACCGCACCCGGCCGTCCACGTGGGACGGTCGGTGGCACGTCGTGGTGCTGGAGGAGCTGCCCGCCCGCGAGGCGCGCGACCGGCTCGCTTCCTCGCTGCAACTGCTCGGCTACGGCGCGCTCGGACCCGTGACGTGGATCGCACCGCGCCCGTCGCCCGAGCTGGCGGACGTGCTGGAGGGCGAGGGCGTCCGGGCGAGCGCGTTCCGCGGCGAGCACGAGGGCGACCCGGCGGAGCTGGCCGGACGGGCCTGGGACCTGGCGACGCTCGGCCGCGACTACGCCCGGTTCGTGGCGGAGTGGGAGCCGGTGGTGTCCGCTGTGGACGGTACGTCGCCCGCGGCGGCGTTCGCGGCGTCCCAGCGGTTCCTGCACGCCTGGCGCAAGTTCCTGTTCCGCGACCCCGGCCTCCCGCGCGAGCTGCTGCCCGCCGACTGGCCGGGCACGGGCGCGGCGGAGTTCTTCGACCGGCACACGAACCGGCTCGCGCCCGCGGTGGCCAGGTTCGTCGACGACAGCCTCGCCGGCCCGGCCCTCGCCACCCCGGCCCCCACCACCCCGGCCCCCACCACCCCGGCCGACCACACCCCGGCCGACGCCGGTCCGGCGCACCCGAGCCCAGCCCAGCCCAGTCCGGCCCAGCCCAGTCCGGCCCAGCACAGCCCGGCCCAGCCCTGACCCGGAGGTCCACCCGTGTCCGATCTGCTCATCGACGACGCCGACGGTGTCCGCACGTTCACGCTCAACCGGCCCGAGTCGTTCAACTCGTTCACGGTGGCGCTGAAGGAGCGGTTCCTGGAGGCCGTGGTGGAGACGGCGGCGGACGACGCCGTGCGCGCCGTGGTCGTCACCGGCGCCGGGAAGGCGTTCTGCGCGGGCCAGGACCTGAAGGAGCACGTCGCGCTGCTGGAGGCGGGCGACCCGGCGCCGCTGAACACGGTGGAGAAGCACTACAACCCGCTGGTCAAGGCGATCGTGGGCATGCCGAAGCCGGTGATCGCGGCCGTCAACGGCACGGCGGCGGGCGCGGGCGCGTCCCTCGCCTACGCGTGCGACCTGCGGATCGCCGGCGCGAGCGCGAAGTTCCTGATGGCGTTCGCCAACGTGGGCCTGACCGCCGACTCGGGCGCGTCGTGGACCCTGCCGCGGCTGATCGGGCACGGCCGGGCGATGGAGATGATGCTGCTCGCGCAGCCCGTGGGCGCCGAGGAGGCGTTGCGGATCGGCATGGTCGGGCAGGTCGTGCCGGACGGCGAGGTGCTGTCCACGGCGCAGGCGCTGGCCCGCAAGCTGGCCGCCGGGCCCACCACCGCCTACGCCAAGATCAAGGAGGCGATGGCGTTCTCCGGCGAGCTCGCGGCGGCGCTGGACGTGGAGGCCCGCACGCAGGCCGAGGCGGGCGCGACGGCGGACCACCGCGAGGCCGTGGCGGCGTTCGTGGCGAAGCGGAAGCCCGAGTTCACCGGCCGGTAGCGGCAGGGGCGCCGGCGCGGAAGCAGGCCGCGATGTGGTCGTCGACCATGCCCGTGGCCTGCATCAGCGCGTAGCAGGTGGTGGGGCCGAGGAACGCGAAGCCGCGCCGCTTCAGCTCCTTGGCCATCGCCTTCGACTCGGCCGTGACGGCGGGCACGTCCGCGCTGGTGGCGGGCCGCACGTGGTGCTCCGGCGCGAACGACCACAGCAGGTCGTCCAGCGGCACGTCCAGCTCGGCGACGACCCGGGCGTTGCCGATCGCGGCGGTGATCTTGGCCCGGTTGCGGACGATGCCCGCGTCGGCCATCAGCCGGTCGAAGTCGGCCGGCCCGAACTCGGCCACCGCCGCCGGCTCGAAGCCCGCGAACGCGGCCCGGAAGTTCTCCCGCTTGCGCAGGATCGTGATCCACGACAGGCCGGACTGGAACGATTCGAGGCACATGCGCTCGAACATGGCGGCCTCGCCGCGCAGCTCGACGCCCCACTCCGTGTCGTGGTACTCGATGTAGTCGGGCGTGCTGTCGCCCCACGGGCAGCGGACCACGTCGGTCATGCGGGGTACTCCCGGGCGAAGGCGGCGAACCGGCGCAGCGACCACTTCACGCCCGGCGCGAACGCCAGGGCGAGCAGCGCGGCCACGTCCTCGGACCAGACGAACTCACTGCGCGCGTCACCGCGCGGGACGACCACGAACTCGCCCGTGCCGCGCACCAGGCGGCCCGTGTGGGCGACGGCGCAGCGCACCGGCGGCTCCCACGCGGTGATGCGCATGGTGTCGGTGAACCCGAGCCGGCCGACGCCCGTGAACGCGGCCAGCCCGCTGCCCTCGCTCGCGCCGTCGCCGCTGGTCACGCGGACGGTGGTGCCGAGCATCCACTCGCCCTGCCGCTCCCAGTCGGTGAGCGCGGCCCAGGTGGTGGCCGGCGGCGCGGCCACGTCGACCCGCAGCTCAAGCCGGGTCATGCTCGGGCTCCCGCGGCCGGACAGCCGGGCGGTCGTCCGGGTCGACGGGCG
>NZ_JBHTLK010000138.1:0-18431 GCF_042678885.1 Saccharothrix hoggarensis | reverse complement strand
CAGCGCCGCCGCCGTCTCGGGCGCGGTGGTGCGGTCCGCGGCGGCGGCCTGCGCCATCACCCGCACCGCGCGCAGGTCGCCGGGCGGTGCGGACTCGGCCAGGTGCCAGGCCAGCTCCAGCTCGTCCACCGGGAGCCCGCGGTCGCGGTCGTCCAGCAGCCGGGCGCTGATGAGGCTGTGCAGGTGACGGCGCTGCGCCGGACCGATCTCCTGGTACAGCGCCTCGCCGACCAGGGCGTGCGAGAACCGGTAGCCGCGGTCCTCGTCCCGCACCACGATGTGCGCGCGCAGCAGCTCGTCGAACGCGTCGACCACCGTCTCCTCCGGCAGCGACGACACCCGCGCGAGCAGGCCGATCTGGTCCAGCCGCACCCGCCGGAAGATCGACACGGCACGGGCCACCGCACGCGTGTCCCGGTCCAGCGGCGCGACGCGGCGCAGCACGGCCTCCCGCCGGGTCAGCCGGATCGCGGCCGGCGACACGGTCAGCCGGGCCCGGTCGCCGTCCACCGACACCAGGTCCAGCTCCCGCAGCGACCGGGCGATCTCCACCGCGAAGAACGGGTTGCCGTCGGCGCGCTGGTGCACCTCGTGCGCCAGCCCGTCGTCCACGGGCGTGCCCAGCACCGACTCCACGATCCGCGCCACGTCGCCGCCGCTCAACGGCGCCAGCTCCAGCCGCACCACCTCGGCGTGCCGCTCCAGCCGGTCCAGCAGCTCGTCCACGCCGCTGTCGCGGTGGTGCGCGCGGGTGGCGGCGATGAGCACGAGGGGCGCGGCGGTGACCCGGCGCAGCACCACGGCGAGCATGGCCAGCGAGTCGTCGTCGGCCTGGTGGAGGTCGTCCAGCACGAGGGCGGCGGGACGGTCGGCGGCGAGGCCGGTGAGCGCGCGGGCGACCAGCTCGCACGAGCGGCCGAACCACGTCGCGTCCGACGTGCCGCGCACGTCCGGGTTCACGCCGACGTCCGGCGGGACGAGCGCCTCGGGGTCCACCACGGTCAGGTCGAGCGCTTCCGACGCGGCCCGCACGTCGGGCGTCGGCGGCACCGATCGCAGCGCCGCCGCGACCGCCGCGTACGGGATGCGCCTGCTGACGTCGTCCGACTCGGCCGCCGCCACCGCGCACCCGCGGGCGCGAAGCCGGCGGCACGCCTCGGCGATCAGGCTGGACTTGCCGATGCCCGGCTCGCCGGACACCACGACGGCGACCAGACCGGCGGCGGGCACGCGGTCCACCGCGTCGGACACGGCCGCCAGCTCGGTTTCCCGGCCGAAGAAGGACGACAAGGGCGACCTCCCGTCGTTGGCTCCCACCGGGGTCACTCACCCTACCGATTGAGGAATCCCTACTCACGTGTCGTGGCTCACGGTGGTGACATGGGTGCCCACCACCGCCGCACCAGGAGGACCGATGACGGTCGAGGGCACCTGCGCCGACGAGTTCGCCGAAGTGCGCGCCGAGTTCGAACGCAACTTCGCCGAGCGCGGCGAGGTGGGCGGCGGCGTGCACGTGACCGTCGACGGCGAGACCGTCGTGGACCTGTGGGGCGGTGACGCGGGCGGCCGGCCGTGGACCGAGGACACGATCACGCACGTGTGGTCGTGCACCAAGGGCGCCACGGCGTTGTGCGCGCACGTGCTGGCGTCGCGGGGCGAGCTGGACCTGGACGCGCCGGTCGTCCGCTACTGGCCCGAGTACGGGCAGAACGGCAAGGACGGCACGCTGGTGCGGCACCTGCTGGCGCACCAGGCCGGGCTGCCCGCGGTGCGGGAGCCGGTCCCGCCGGGCGGGATGTTCGACTGGGAGCTGATGACGGACCTGCTGGCGCGGCAGGAGCCGTTCTGGGCGCCGGGCACGCGGCACGGCTACCACGCGCTGACGTTCGGGTACCTGATCGGCGAGGTGGTCCGGCGGGTCGCCGGCGCGTCGCTGGCGGAGTTCTTCGAGAAGGAGGTCTCCGGCCCGCTCGGGTTGGACTTCTGGCTGTCGCTGCCGGAGGACCTGGAGCCGCTGGTCGCGCCGACGATCCCGGCCGAGCGCGGCGAGGCCGTGCCCACGATGTACCTGGCGGCGGTGACGCGGCGCGAGTCGATGCAGGCGTTGCTGGTCGCGAACAGCGGCGGGTACGTGGCGGCGTCGAACACGCGTGAGGCGCACGCGGCGCAGTACGGCGCGGTCGGCGGGATGAGCAACGCGCGCGGTTTGGCGCAGATGTACCGGCCGCTGGCGCTGGGCGGCGAGTACAACGGGGTGCGGCTGGTCGACGAGGCGCGCGTGCCGGTCATGTCGGCGGTGGTGACGGCGGGGTTCGACGCGATGCTGCTCGCGCCGTCGCGGTTCTCGGCGGGGTTCATGAAGAGCGTGGACAACCACTACCTGCCCGCCGCGGACCGGGGCGTGGTGCTGTCGGAGGACGCGTTCGGCCACTCCGGGATGGGCGGCTCGCTCGGGTTCGCGGCGCCGGCGTCGCGCCTGTCGTTCGGGTACGTGATGACGAAGATGGGTCCGGGCGTGGGCGTGAACGAGCGCGGTCAGTCCCTTGTGGACGCCGTCTACCGGGCGCTGGGCCACCGGCAGGCGCCGGGCGGCCTCTGGTTCCGCTGATCGGGAGCTCTGGCCGGGTGGCGCTGGTCGGGTGGCGCTGGTCGGGTGGCGCTGGCCGGGTGGCGCTGGTCGGGTGGCTCTGGCCGGGTGGCGGTGGCAGGGTCGCGCCGGCCGGGTGGGGGCGGCGCTACGGCGAGAGGCCGTAGACCGAGCGCAGCCAGACGCACGTCAGGGTGTCGACCAGCTCGCGGTCCCGTGCGGCGGAACGGCGCGACCGCGAGCGGCTGAGGAACGCCTGCTCGTTCATCGCGACCAGGACCGCGGCCAGCGACCGGGCGTCCGGGCCGGGCGGCGCGACGCCGGCCTCCCGCTCGCCGTCGATCTGCGACGCCGTCGCGTCGATGAAGCGGCGGGCCACGCCGGCCCAGAACTCGCGCATCGACGGGTCGGTGTCGCGGGCCCGGACGGAGGCCCGCAGCACCGCGCCGTGCTTGCGCCACAACACGAGGCTTGCGCCGAGGGCGCGGCGGATGGCGTCCTCGGGCGGCTCGCTGCCGCGCCGCAGCCACGACGACGCCGACTCGTACAGGGCGTCCACGACACCGCCGGTGAGGGCGTGCAGCACCGCTTCCCGCGACGCGAAGTGGAAGTAGAACGTCGATCGCGAGATGCCCGCGCCCGACGCCAGCTCGTCGACCGCGATGTCGTCCAGCGAACGCGCCTGCAGCAGGCGTTCCGCCGTGTCCAGGATCGCCTGCGAGGTGAGGTCGCCCTTGCTGGGCTTGCGCCGCGACCCGGCCGTGCCGGCACGTGGGGACATGGCGATCATCCTCGGTTCCGCGCACCGGCGGCCGCAAGCTTTCCGCGCGCAACGCCGCCGAAGTCGCAAATCCGCCGGCGCCCTGCCGCAGAATGGCGGTGTCGCGCGCGCTGGTTGACTTGTGCCGGCTCGCGCCAGGGGAGTCGTGCGGGCCGGCACGGTCGGCATCGCCGTGGGCCGCCCGCTCGCACGAGCCGCCGTGGCCCTCGGCCCGCAACGTGGACAGGAGATCGTGGATGGGCCCGTTCGATGTGCCGCTGGACGACGAACGCACCCAGCTCGAAGCCTTCATCGAGGAGTACCGGGGCGCCATCGAGGCGGCCCTCGACGGTCTCACCGAGGAGCAGGCCCGCCGCCGGCTCGTCCCGTCGGCGACGACGTTGCTCGGGCTGCTCAAGCACGTCACGTGGATGCAGCGGGTGTGGTTCGAGGAGTGCGTCGGCGGCACGCCCCGCCGGGAGCTGGGCCTGGTGCAGACCCCGGACGACTCCTTCCGGCTCGCCGACGACGACACCATCGCCTCGGTCACGGCGGCGCACCGGGAAGCCTGCGCCACGGCGCGTGCGGTGATCGCGGACCTGCCGCTGGACACCGTCGCGACCGGCCACCGGACCGGACCTCGCACCCTCCGCTGGGTGTGCCTGCAGGTGCTGCGGGAACTGGCCCACCACTGCGGGCACGCCGACATCCTGCGGGAACAGGTGCTCGCCGACTGAGTTCGGCGGCCAAGGCCCCGGCGCGGGGCCGCACGCGCGGCTCGGCGGGGGTTGCGGCTCGGCGCACAGGCGCTTCCGCTCCCGCCCGGCGTCCCTGCTCGGCGCGCGGGCGTTCCCGGCTCGCGCGGAGCGGACCGGCTGGAGTAGACAGGACGGGTGGACCCCCTCTGGGCATTGCGACAGGTGGCGTTCCAGCTCGAACGCGCGGGTGAGCCCACCTACCGGGTGCGGGCGTTCCGGAAGGCGGCGGAGGTGGTGGCCGCGTTGCCGGAGGGCGAGGTGGCGCGACGCGTGGCGGCCGGGACGTTGACCGACCTGCCCGGCATCGGCAAGGCCACCGCGGGCGTCGTCGCGGACGCCGTCGCCGGGCGCGAACCGTCCTACCTGAGCCGGTTCCGGGAGCCGGTCGTCGGCGGGCAGGCCCTGCGGGCGTCGCTGAAGGGCGACTGCCACACGCACTCGGACTGGTCCGACGGCGGCAGCCCGATCCGGGAGATGGCCGAGACGGCCCGCGCCCTCGGGCACGAGTGGGTGGTGCTGACCGACCACTCGCCCCGCCTGACCGTCGCCAACGGGCTGTCCGCGGACCGGCTGCTCGCCCAGCTGGACGTCGTCGCCGAGCTGAACGCCGAGCTCGCGCCGTTCCGCGTCCTCACCGGGATCGAGGTCGACATCCTGGACGACGGCTCGCTCGACCAGCGGCCGGACCTGTTGGAGCGGCTGGACGTCGTGGTGGCCAGCGTCCACTCGAAGCTGCGCATGCCCGCCGCCGAGATGACGGCGCGCATGGTGGCCGCCGTGTCCAACCCGCACGTCGACGTCCTCGGCCACTGCACCGGCCGGCTGGTGGTCGGCAAGGGGCGGCCGGAGTCGACGTTCGACGCGGAGGCGGTGTTCTCGGCGTGCGTCGAGCACGGGACCGCCGTCGAGATCAACTCGCGGCCCGAGCGCCGCGACCCGCCGGGACGGCTGCTGCGGCTGGCGGTCGACCTGGGGTGCTCGTTCGCGATCGACAGCGACGCCCACGCGCCGGGGCAGCTGGACTGGCTGTCGTTCGGGTGCGAGCGCGCCGAGGAGTGCGGGGTGACCCCCGATCGGGTGATCAACACGCTGGGGGCGGAGGAGCTCCTGACCCGGTGACCCTCCCCGTCAGCGGCCGGCGGTGGCGGGGCGGTGGGTCCGGGACGCCCTGACCAGGTGGCCGTACCAGGGCACCAGGGGGCCGGTCCGGCCGTCCACCAGGCGTTGCCACGTCGTCCGGCACAGGGCGAGGAACGGTGCGGCGTCCCAGGCCCGTGCGAGGTCGGCCAGCGGCCGGTCCAGGACGTTGCCCAGGCCGTAACGGCGGTCGAAGCCGTAGGACACCGGCACCACCGCGCCGTTCGCCTCGACGACCAACGGGGTCAGCCAGCCGCCGAGGGGTCGGCCGTCGTCCACCGGCACGGCCATGAACGCCTCCGGCTTCCGCGCCAGCATGGTGCGCGGCACGGCGTCGAGCTGCACGGCGAGCCCGTGGTCCTCCGCGATCCGGCCCAGCTCGACCGCCGCGTACGCCAGCTCGACCGAGTCCGGGCGCTCACCGGGCATGGACCTGCTCGCCGCACCCTCGGGTTCGAGCGGGTGAACTTGGAGCAGCAGCGCCCCGGACCGGGCCGCCGCCACGGCGACGTCACCCAGTTGAGTGGCATTTCCCTGCGTCAGGGTGGTGATCACGCCGACCGGGATGCCGGCCTCCGTGAGCCTGCGGATGCCCGCCAACGCCTTGTCGAAGCACCCTTCCAGGTCCCGGATGCGGTCGTGGGTGGCCCGGTCGCCGTCCAGCGACACGGCCACCAGGTCGACCAGCCCGCGCACCACGCCGATGCGCCGCTGCGTCAACGCCACCGCGTTCGTGGTGACGGTGGTCCGCATGCCCGCCGCACGGGCCGCGCGCAGCAGGGCGGGCAGCTCCGGGTACAGGAACGGCTCGCCGCCGGACACGTTGAGCACGTCGTAGCCCAGCGCGGCGGCGTCCCGGACCACGGCGGACAGCACGGCGATCGGGACGGACTCGGCGACGTCCGGGCCGGAGCTGGAGTAGCAGTGCAGGCAGCGCAGGTTGCACAACCTGGTCGGGTGAACTTGCAGGACGGCCCGGCCGCTCGTCTGCCCCATCCCACCCTCCCGTGATCCTCGACTACCCGTATGGAGCACGGTCGGGCCCCGGTGATACGTCCCGCGGCCCGGCACTTCAGGCCCGCCGGCGGACGTCGAGGCGACGCGCCCGGCCCCGACAACGCCCCCGAATCGAATTCCGCTGAATCGAGCCCGATTCGGTTCGGGCCGGTGCTAGTCTCCCGCCCCAGTCGGGACGAATGCGCACCGACAATGACGAGTTCGGCTCACGTCTGGGACCTGAGAGGTCGGCGACATGGATGACCGGGATCGCGAACCCGCCCGCGCCGGCGGTCGGGGCAGAACGGTGGCGTTGTTGTCGGCCGCCGGTGTGGCGGTCCTGGCGCTGGGCGTGGTGATCGGCACGCGGCTGGACACGTCGTCCACCTCCGCCGCCGCGGACAGCCCGCCGACCTCCGCCACACCGCCCACCACCCCGGCGACGGTCGTGACCAGCGAATCCATCGCCATGCTGCGCCCCGGCGCCACGTGGCTCGCCGACCTCGCACCGGTCGACAGCAGCTCGATCGACGACATGTACGTCGAGAGCCCGTGGACGGCCGCGGCGGCGCGGGTGCGCGGCGTCACCTACGGCAAAGCCGTTTCCGCGACCGGCGCGTGGTGTTCCTCCGCGCAACTCGTATTCGCCCTCGACGGGAAATACGATAAGTTCTCGGCACACGTCGGCATCGCCGAGGACTCATTGGAGACGAAAGGACTGGACTTCTACGTCCTGGCCGACGACAAACGCGTCGCGGAAATCCCGGACGTCGGCCTGACCCCGCAGCCGGTCGACATTTCGGTGGCCGGCGCGAGCCGCCTCGCCATCGGCGTCGAGCCCACGGCGTCCGACCTCAGCGACTGCCCCGGCCCCGAACGGGTGGGCGTGTGGGCCGACCCGTCGCTGACCGCCGCCACCCCGCCGAACTGACCTCACGCCACGGGCTGACGCCACCTGACGCACTCCCGCGCCACCCCGCCGACCACCGCACCACCGCACCACCGCACCACCGCACCACCCGACAGCCGCCACACCACGAGACGGCCGCACCACCCGACAGCCGCTGCCCACCCGACGGGCCGCCGCACGACGGGAGTGACCGCCGGCCCACCGGATCGCCGGCCCGTCGTCACACCTGCCGTCCCGTCACGGGCGCGGAGGGCGAGACGCCAAGGCGCCCCGACCACCGAGAGCGGTGGTCGGGGCGCCGGGTCGTGCGGGCGGTCGGGTCGGTCAGGTGTAGCAGGGCTTCTCGAACTTGAAGTCCTTCGCCGTCGGCCCGGTGAAGAAGTCCTCCACCAGCCCCAGGCCGGTCTGCCCGGACTCGTCCGGCTTGTAGATCAACGTCTGCCGGAACGTGCTGTCGTTCGGGTTGCCGGCGAAGTTGCCCGCGCCCTGCGGCAGCATGCCCTCGTAGTCCACGGAGGTGAGCTGCCGCACCGCGGCCAGCACGCCGGCGCGGGTCAGGTCCTTGTTCTCCGCCGCCTTCTCCAGGGCCGCCTTCAACGGGTACGCCCACACCCACCCGGACGTGTAGCCGTCGTTCGGCGTCACGCCCGGCAGGGCCTCGCGCAGCGCCTTGTGCCCGGGGCTGTCGGTGGTCCACGTCTTCCACGGCGCGGACTGCATGTAGAGCGCCTTGATCGCGGGCGCCGCCGGGCTCTGCATCAAGCCCTGGTTCCACGTCGGCGAGGTGCCGATGAACTTGCCCTTGAACCCGCGCGCCGCGGTCTGGCCGATGATCACGGCGGCGTCGGTCGGCCCGGTGGTCAGGATGACCACGTCCGGCTTGTTCGCCAGCACGGCGTCGATGGCGCCGCCCTGGTTGTCCTGGCCGGTCTGGGTGACCGCGTTCGAGAACGTCACCCCGCGCTTCTCCGCCGCGATCTTCGCGCCCGCCGCCGCGTCGTCGCCGTAGTCACCCGGCAGGTGCACGGCCATGACGCTCTTCGCGCCGAGCTTGTCGACCGCGTAGTCCACCGAGTTCATCGACTCGACGCAGTAGTTCGCGCCGGATTCGAGGATGACCTCCTCCACGCCCCACAGCGACGTCCACGACGCCGGCACGCTCACCATCTGCGTGCTCTCCAGGTCGGGCAGGATCGCCGCGGTCGTCGGCGAGCCCAGGGTCTGGGTCAGCGCCAGCACCTTGCCCTTGATCTCCTGGTAGACCTGGTTGTGGATCTGCGGGTTGTACTTGTTGTCCTTGACGTGCGTCGTGACGTCCACGTCGTACCCGCCGATGCCGCCCTGGTCGTTGACCCGCTTCCAGAACGCCTTCTGCGCGTCCGTGATCGGCACGGCCAGCGTCTTGAACGGCCCTTCCGTCAGGTCCGAGATCGTGCCCAGGTAGATGCAGCCCCGGTCACTGTGGCCGGTGTCCGGGCACGGCTCGCTGGTCACGCCGAAATCGACCTTGATGCCGCCCTTGCCCTCCTGCGGGGCCGCGCCGTCGCCACCGCGACAGGCGACGGCGGCCAGCGCGACGACCGAGAGCACCGCGAGCACCGTTCTGTGACTTGCCATCCCATCCACCCTTTCAGTACGAGAAAGGCCAAGTGCGCCAGTAGTTGCGGACGCGCACCCAGATACCGAACAGGCCACGTGGTTCCACGATCAGGAACACCACGATCAGCAGCCCGTAGAGGACCGCCTCGACCTGGAACACCGTGACCGCACCGGTCGCGTCGGCGCTGACGAACGGCAGCACCGTCGGGAGCTCCCGGGTGATGCGCGGCAGCAGCGTGATGAACAGCGCGCCCATGATGGCGCCGGAGATCGTCCCCGCGCCGCCGATGAGCACCATCGCGATGTACTGCACCGACAGGAGCAGCCCGAACGAGCCGGGGTCGAAGAACCCGTTGACCACGAACAACAACGAGCCGGCCACCCCGGCGTAGAACGACGACACGGCGAAGGCGAGCGCCTTGTACCGGGTCAGGTCGACGCCGATCACCGCCGCCGCCAGGTCCCGGTCCCGCACCGCCGCGAACGCGCGACCGATCCGCGACCGCACCAGGTTCCGGGCCAGCACGGCGAAGATCACCAGCAGCACGAACATCAGCAGGTACAGCTGCTGCGGCCCGGTGAACAGCGCCGAAGCCCGGTCCAGCCGCACGCCGAACAGCTCGGGCACCGCCGCGGGCCGCCCCACGCCGGGGCCGCCGGTCAGCGACGTCCACTCGCGGAAGACGTGCTCGCCGAGGAACACCAGCCCCAGCGTCACGATCGCGAGGTACAGGCCGCGCAGCCGCGCCGCGATGGGCGCCACGATCAGCCCGGCCAGCCCGGCGACGAGCCCGGACGCCAGCAGCCACACCGGCAGCGACGTCACGCCGAACCCGAGCACCCGCCCGTCCGGGTCGCCGGACAGCGCCGCGCCCGTGTACGCGCCGATGGCGAGGAAGAACGCGTGCCCCAACGACACCTGCCCCGCGTACCCGGTCACGATGTTCAGCCCGATCGCGCCGATCGCGGCCACGAACCCGGTCGCCAGCAGCATCAGCAGGTCGTCGGTGATGGCGAACGGCAGGAGCAGCGCGACCACCACCAGCGATCCCGTCCACGCGCGCTTGGGCCGCGTGTTCAGGAACGCCATGTCCTGCGAGTAGGAGGTGTAGAGATCCGGACGACCCTTCACAGGCGTTCCACCTCCTTGCTGCCGAACAGCCCGTAGGGCCGCACGAGCAGCACGACCAGCATCAGCACGTACGGCGCGACCAGCGCGAAGTTCGGCCCGAGCCACGGCGCCACGTCACCCTGGTAGGTGCCGACCAGCGACTCCACCACCCCGACCGCGAGCCCGCCGACGACCGCGCCGCCGAGCGAGTCCAGCCCGCCGAGGATGATCGCCGGCAACGCCTTCAGCGCGATCACCCACAACTGCTGGTCCACGCCCGCGCCGGTGGCCACGAACACCCCGGCCAACGCCGCCAGCCCGCCCGCGATGGCCCACGACAGGGCGAACACCGAGCCGACCGAGATGCCCTGCGCCAGCGCCACCTCCTGGTCGTAGGCGACGGCGCGCATGGCCAGCCCGACCCGGGAGAACCGGAAGAACGCGAACAGCACCGCGACCACGGCCACCGTCGTCCCGAACATCACCAGGTACCGCTGCTGCACCTCGACGCCGAGCAGCGTCACCGTCGACAGGCCCCACGGGTCGCCGACCTGGCGCACGTCCAGCCCGATGAACGCGTTGGTCACCACGCGCACCACGACGTCCACGCCGATGGTGATGATCGCGACCACGAACACCGGCTTGCCGATCATGGGCCGCAGCACGGTCCGCTCCACGCCCAGCGCGAGCACCGCGATCAGCACCGCCGCGATGGGCACGGCGACGAAGAACCCGACCTCCGCGGCCAGGTAGCTGACCAGGACCGCGCCCGCCAGCATGAACGCGGGCTGGGCGAAGCTGATCACCCTGGTGGACTTGTAGATGATGACGAAACCCAGCGCCAGCAGCGCGTAGATCGAGCCGGAGCCGAGGCCCCGGATCAGCGACTGCACGAACTCGCTCATCCGCGCCCCCCGAGGTACATGTCCTCCACGAGGTCGCCGAACACCTTGGCCAGCGCCGACCGCTTCACCTTCTGCGTCGCGGTCAGCTCGCCGTCCTCGTGGTCGAGCTCCTTGGGCAGCATGCGGAACTTCTTGACCTGCTCGACGCTCGCGAACCTCTCGTTGACCTTCGTCACGATGCCCTGCACCAACTCGCGCACCTCGTCCTTCTCCGCCAGGTCGCGGTAGGTGGTGTAGGTGATCCGGCGCTGCCGCGCCCAGTGGCCGACGGTGTCCTGCTCGATGCCGATCAGCGCCACCAGGTACGGGCGCTGGTCGCCGAGCACGATCGCCTCCTTGATGTACGGGGAGGTCTTCAGCGCGTTCTCGATCTCCGACGGGGCCACGTTCTTGCCGCCGGCGGTGATGATGATGTCCTTCATCCGGTCGGTGATCCGGACGTGCGTGCCGTCGACCCACTCGCCGACGTCGCCGGTGCGCAGCCACCCGTCCGGGGTCATGGCCCGCCGGGTGGCGTCCTCGTCGCGCCAGTAGCCCGCGAACACGCCCGCGTGCCGGGTCTGGATCTCGCCGTCGTCGGCGATCCGCAGCTCCACGCCGGGGTGCGGCTCGCCGACCGTGCCCACCTTGACCCGGCCGGGCCGGTTGCCGGTGGCGATGGCGCTGTTCTCGGTCATCCCGTACACCTCGTGCATCGGCACGCCGATGCCCATGAAGAACCGCAGCACCTCGGGCGAGATGGGCGCGGCGCCCGACGCGGCGTACCGGACGTGGCGCATCCCGATCCGCGCCTTGAGCGCGCGGAAGCAGAACAGCCAGCCCACGGCGTACGTGAGCCGCGTGGCGGCCGTGTGCCTGCCGCCGTTGCGCACCAGCCGCTCGCCGAGGCCGTCGGCGACCCGGAGCCAGAACCGGGTCGTGACGCGCTTGAGCCAGGTGGCGCTGGAGGCGCTGATCGTGATGGCCGCCAGCACCTTCTCCCAGATGCGCGGCACGCCGAACAGGATCGTCGGCTGCACCTCGCGCAGGTTCGCCTGCACCGTCTCGATGGACTCGGCGAAGTGCACCTGCACGCCCGCCGACGCGCTGAACCACGTGGTGAAGATGCGTTCGGCGACGTGGCACAGCGGCAGGTAGGAGAGGGTGACGTCCTTCGGCGACGGCGGCGGCGACGTGAACCCGCCGCCCTCGACCAGGGCTTCGATGGCGAACTCGACGTTGGCCACGGTGAGCATCGCGCCCTTGGGCGGCCCGGTCGTGCCCGACGTGTAGATCAACGTCATCACGTCGTCCGGCTCGACCTCGCGCATCCGGCGGTCCACCGCGTCCGGCGCGGCGGCCCGGTGCTCCTCGCCGAGGGCGAGGAAGTCGTCCCAGTGCAGCAGCCTGGGGTTGTCGTAGCGGTGCCGGATGCCGCGCGGCTCCAGGTAGACGATGCGCTCCAGTTCGGGCAGCGCGTCCAGCACGGACAGCGCCTTGTCGACCTGCTCCTGGTCCTCGGCGATGAGGACGCGGGCGCCGGAGTGCGACAGCAGGTAGGCGACCTCGCTCGCCGGGTTCGTCGGGTACAGGCCCACGGTGATCGCCCGCACGGCGACCGCGCCGAGGTCGGCGTACAGCCACTCGCGCCGGTTCTCGGAGTGGATCGCGACCCGGTCGCCGGGGTCGAGGCCGAGCGCGAGCAGGGCGTGCCCGACGAGTTCGACCTGGTCCCAGTACCGGGCCCAGGTGACCTCCCGCCAGATGCCCAGGTCCTTGGCGCGCATCGCCACCGCGTCCGGCGTGGCCGCCGCCCGGTCCCGCACGCGGGTGACGACGGTGGTGAGGGCGGTGGTGGCGGTCGCGGCGGTCATGCGGAACCTCCCACGGTCTGGTGCGCCTCGCCGAGGTAGGCCCGGACGACGTCCGGGTCCTGCTGCACCTCGGCGGGCGTGCCGGTGCGGATCGGCTTGCCGAAGTCGAGCACCATGACCCGGTCGGCCAGGTCCATGACCAGGCCCATGTCGTGCTCGACCATGATCATCGCGATGCCGAGCTCGTCGCGGACGTCGAGGACGAACCGGGCCATGTCCTCGGTCTCCTCGACGTTCATGCCGGCCACGGGCTCGTCCAGCAGCAGCAGCTTCGGCTCCATCGCCAGGGCGCGCCCCAGCTCGACGCGCTTCTGCACGCCGTAGGGCAGCAGGCCCACCGGCAGGCGCCGCCACTGCTCCAGTTCGAGGAAGTCGACGACCTCCTCGACGGCCGCCCGGTTGGCGCGCTCCTCGCGGCGGGCCCGCCCGACCCACGCGAACGCGGACAGCGCCCCGTACCGCATGTGGTTGTGGCGGCCCAGCATCAGGTTCTCGACCACGGTCAGGTGGGCGAACAGCTCGATGTTCTGGAACGTCCGGGCGACGCCGAGCGCGGCGATCCGGTGCGGCCGCTTGCCGACCAGGTCCTCGCCCAGGAACTGGACCGCGCCGGACTGCGGCCGGTACACGCCGGACAGCACGTTGAAGATCGACGTCTTGCCCGCGCCGTTCGGCCCGATGATCGCGAACAGCTCGCCTGCGGCCACGTGGAACGACACCCCGTCGACGGCCGTGACGCCGTCGAACGCGAGGGTGACGCCCTCGACCTCCAGCACGTTGCCCGCCGGCCCCTCCGCGGGGCCGCGCACGTCGGTACCGCTCACGACAACCACCGCTTCCGCCGCTTGTAGTGCTTCACGTCGCGGAACGACTGCGCGGCGCCCTCACCGCGCAGGCCCAGGTAGAACTCGCGCACGTCCTCGTCGGCGAGCAGCGCGGCGGCGGGCTTGTCCATCACGACCTTGCCGTTCTCCAGCACGTAGCCGTGGTCGGCGATGGACAGCGCCATGGTCGCGTTCTGCTCGACGAGCAGCACGGTCGTGCCCGCCGCGTTGATCTTCACGATGAGGTCGCGGATCTGCTGGACCATGAGCGGCGCGAGGCCGAGGCTCGGCTCGTCCAGCAGCAGGCACCTCGGCTCGGACATGAGCGCCCGGCCGATGGAGAGCATCTGCTGCTCGCCGCCGGACAGGTAGCCCGCGCTCTGCCGCCGCCGCTCCCGCAGCCGCGGGAACAGCTCGTACATGCGTTCGAGGTTCTGCTTGATGCCGCGCGGCCTGCTGTGGCCGCCGATGCGCAGGTTCTCCTCGACCGACAGCTCGGCGAGGATGCGCCTGCCCTCCAGGGCCTGCTTCACGCCGAGCGACGCGATGCGCGTCGGCGACGCGCGGTGGATCGGTGTTCCGTCGAGCGTGATCCGGCCGCGGGTGACCTTGCCGTCGTGCACGTCGAGCAGGCCGGACAACGCCCTGAGCAGCGTCGTCTTGCCCGCGCCGTTCGCGCCGAGGAGGGCCACGATCCGCCCTTCCGGGACCTTCAGGCTCACGCCGCGGAGCACCAGCATGACGTCGTCGTAGACGACCTCAAGGTTGTTCGCCTCAAGCACCAGGCGCCTCCGGGGATGTCGGGGAGGCGATCAGTATGACTCCGATCACAACGTTACCTACCACCGTTCGCAAACCGTGATGAACCAGCGCACGGCTTGTTCGGCTTTCACGATTCTGTTGCTCAGTCCTGTGTGGACTGGTGTAGCGGGAACAGCTCGGGGGTATGCCCCCGGCTACAGCGGACGAGGGCGTGAGGAGCATTCGCCACAGATGGAAGGCCCTGAGGTGGAGCGCTCGGAGGTGGAGCTCAGGGTGGCGGCGAGGCCGGCCCACCTCTCGACGGTCCGCGCGGTGGCCGGAGCCATCGCCCGTTCCACCCCCGAGCTGGCGATAGACCTGGTCATCGCGGTCGACGAGGCGTGCACGGCGCTCATCGCGCGCTCCCGCGAGCCGGACGCGCAAATGCTGTGCCGGTTCACCCGGGAAGGTGATTCCGTGCGCTTCCGGGCGGAGGTTCGGTCTACCGCCGTCACCGTCCCCGATCATGACTCGTTGTACTGGCGGGTTGTCAGTTCCGTAACCGACGCGGTGGCCACCTGGGTCGACGGGGAGGGCCGGTTGCGGGTCGAGCTGAGGTGTCGGGCATGAGCGCCGTCGACTACCAGCCGCTGTTCCACCAGCTGGCGGAGGCCGAGCGGGACGGCGAGCGGTACCACCGGCTGCGTGACCGCCTCGTCACCGAGCACCTGCCCCTGGCGCGGCACATCGCCGACCGGTTCGCCGAGCGCGGCGAGTCCGTCGAGGACCTGCGGCAGGTCGCGGCGCTGGGCCTGATCAACGCGGTGGACCGGTTCGACGTGTCCCGCGGCATCGACTTCCTCGCGTTCGCCGTGCCGACGATCACCGGCGAGGTCCGGCGGTACCTGCGCGACCAGGGGTGGGCGGTGCGCGTGCCGCGCCGGTTGAAGGAGCTGTGCGTCGCCATCGACACGGCGCGGGTCGAGCTGTCCCGGACCACCGGCCGGACGCCGACGCCGAGCGAGGTCGCGCGGCACCTCGGCATCCCGCTGAACGACGTGTACGAGGGCCTGCACGCCACGTCGGCGTACCACCTGCTGTCGCTGGACGAGGAGGTCATCACCGGCGAGCTGGACCACGCCGACTGGCTGAGCTGCGACGACCCGGCGCTGGAGGTCGTCGAGTTGCACCACGCGCTGGACCCGATGCTGCGCGGCCTGCCCAAGCGGGAGCGCCGGATCGTGGTGCTGCGGTTCTTCCGGAACATGACCCAGAGCCAGATCGCCGACAAGGTGGGCGTGTCCCAGATGCACGTCTCACGGCTCCTCAGCCGATCGCTGGCCCGGTTGCGGTCCCTCCTCGATGATGAGTAGCACTCGGTGACGCGCGGCGCTCGGCGACCGCCGGTCCTCCGGCGGGTGAAAGGGGTGGTCCCGTGGTGACGAACCTGACGAGCCTGGCGTGGCCGCAGCGGACCGCCCTCGGGCTGGGCGCGCTGCTCGTGGTGTGGGGCGTGGTCGACTTCGTCCGCGGCGACGCGCCGCTGGGCACGCTGCACGTGGTGACGGGGCTGGTGACCGCGCTGGCCGCGGTGCGCACCCGAGTGGCCCGGTTGGTCGGCACGCTGATGGGCGTGGTGTACCTGGTCGTGTTCGCGTTCGGGGTGAGCCGGTCGGGCGGCGCGATGGACGCCGGTCTGGTGGGCAACGTGGCCCACCTGTTGGTCGGCTTCGCGTCCGTGGCGGTGGCCGAGGGCTGCGCGTGGTGCGAGCAACGCGCCGACCGCACGGCCCGCTGACGGTGTCGCATTGAGGGCGGACTGACGGCGGCGGACTGACGGCGTGACCCTGGCGGTCTCGGCTGAGGGCGCCACCCTGACGGCGTTGCGATTCCGCGCCGTCGACCCCGGTTCCCCTTTCACGATTCCCGCTCACGTTTCCCCGTCGCGTTCCGTTCCCGGTCCCGCCGACGATTCCCCGTTCGCAGCAACGCCGCCGTGGTTGCACCGACCCCCTTTCGGGTATCTCCGAATTGACCCGAACGGGGAGGACCGATGCACACGGCGAGTCTGCACAACCTGGTCGACGTCGAGGGGCCGTTCGTCTCCGTGTTCCTCGACGTGGGGGACCACGTCGACCTGCGGTGGCGCGCGATGCGCGACCAGCTCCAGGCCCAGAACGCCGACGCCTACCTGATGGCGTTGGCGCACAAGGCGATCGCGTCCGGCGTGACGCCGCGCGGCTTCGCCGGGCGTGCGCTCATCGTCGGCGACGGGCGGGTGCTGGTGGACCAGTACGTGCCCGTGCCGCCCTCCGGCTACACCGCCCGCTTCGGCCGGCTGCCCTACCTGCTGCCCCTGGTCGACCTCTCCGAACCCCTGCTGCCGCACGTCGTGGTGCAGGTCGCGGAGCACGGCGCGGACCTGCGCGGCGTCGACCCGAGCGGACGGCCGGTGGCCGTGGCGTCGGTGGTCGCGCGCCGGCCGGGACGGCGGCTCGACGCGGCCGAACTGGCCGACGTCGCCGAGGAGGCGACCACCCTCGTGGACCGGCTGGGCGCGTCGCTGCTCGTGCTGGCCGGGCCGGTGGCCGGGCGGCGGTCGCTGCGCGTGGCGCTGCCGAACAAGTACCACCACCTGGTGGTCGAGGTGGAGGGCCCGGCGGACCGGGCCGTGCTGCACCTGGCCGGCCGGGCGAACCAGGACGCGCGGCGGGTCGTGGTGGACCGGTTCCGCGACGAGTCGAGCAGGTTGACCGGGCGCGCGGTGCACGGGCTGGACCCCGTGGTGCGGGCGCTGGAGGCGGGCGACGTCGAGACCCTGCTCGTCACGGACACGCTCGTCGGCTCGCGCGAGGTCGACGGCGGCCGGGCGGACGAGGTGCTGCCGCTGCGCGCGGTGGCGGCGGGCGCGGAGATCGTGCTCGTGGGCGGCGCGGTGCGGCTGCACCAGGACGTCGGCGCGCTCCTGCGGAGCTGAGGTGCGGGCGGACGCTCCGGGACGGGCGGCGGATGGTGATCATCGGGCGGTGGGACTGAGGCGGTGCGGTTGAGGCGGTGCGACTGAGGCGGTGATCCCCTCGGGAGCACCGCCCCGTCACTTCCGGAGCAGCCTGATCACGGCGCGCTCCACCGCCTCCCGCTCCCACGACCTCGGCTTGATCACCGTGCCCTCGTGGAACTTGCGCACCACCCTCGGGTCGACGTACGACTTGCGCGCCACCGCGGGCGTGTTGCCCAGCTCCTCGGACACCTCGCGCATCACCGCCGCCTCCACCCGCTTGCGCCCGCGCTGCGACTCCGGCCTGCCCTCGCGGGCGAACGCCACCGCCGCCGACACCGTCGCGTGCCACGTCCGCAGGTCCTTCACCGAGAACTCGGACCCGACGAGGTCCTTGAACCGCTCGTTCACGTCGTCGGACCCGATCACGTACCCCCCGGCGTCGGTCAGCAGCCGCTCGTCGGTGCCCGCCCGTCCGCGCAGCAGGGTCCGCACCGCCCGCGCCAGCCGCTCGCCCTCCACCGACGTGGTGAACTCCAGTCCGCCCTTCGCCGGGTAGCGGAAGTCCACGGCGGTCCCGCGCACGGTGACGTGCGAGCAGAGCAACGTGGCCACGCCGTGCGTGCCGTTGTCCGCCGCGTACGACTCGCCGCCCACCCGGAACATGCCCCGGTCGAGCACGGTCAACGCCACCGCGAGCACCCGCTGCCGGGACCGCCCCCGCCCGTCCAGCTCCCGGGCCACCTCCTCGCGGAACGCGGGCAGCACGGGCGCCAGCGTCAGCACGCGATCGTGCTTCTCCTCGTCCCGGTCCTGCCGCCACCGCTCGTGGTAGAGGTACTGGCGCCGCCCGGCCGCGTCGGTGCCCACCGCCTGGATGTGGCCGTTCGGGTGCGGGCACACCCAGACGTCGCGCCACGCGGGCGGGATGACGAGCGCCTTGATCCGCGCCACGGACTCGGGGTCGAGCGGCTCGCCGTCGGCGTCGGTGTAGGTGAACCCCCGGCCGCGCGCGCGGCGGCGCCAGCCGGGTCCGGACGGGTCGCTGCGGCGCAGTCTCACAGCGGGCAGGTTCCCGGACGGGTCGCGCCGAAACCCCCGTCGGGGGGAATCCCGCGGAAGTCGACGGTTGAAATGCCGACCGAGTGGGTATGGGTCCGGCATGACGCGACCGCGGACCGCGGGCGGCGGGCCGGACGTCCCGACCACCGCCCCGACCTGCGCGAACCCGTGCCGTCGGCCGGGTGCGCAC